>DASXVS010000041.1 GCA_036504095.1 Armatimonadota bacterium
CGGCAGTCAGCGTAATTTCGGCAACAACTGGTGGTTCCCCAGCATGACAAGCAAATATGGAGAACCAATGAGCACGATCCGATTCGAGCTCATGCGCGAGGGGCTAGAGGACCATGAATATCTATGTATGCTCAGCGACCAGATTAACAGGACGAAAAAGTCGCCAAAGAGCGAAAGTAGTTCCGCAGTATTGGCGCGAGGTAAAGCGCTTCTCAAACGAGCGGAAGCAGCAGGCGGCAGCTACATGGGTGCGGGTGGGGAATACTACTTTGAGGGCTATCTCCAGGATCCCATCAAACTGCTAGCGCTTCGACATGACATCGGAGAGTTTCTCGGAGCAAATGGGACATCACGACAAGTGAAGCGATGATTAAGTTCACTCTGATCGTCATTATCAATATCGATAAACAGGATATGAATGATACAAAACCATCCTGGCGATTTTTGCACAACCCCCGCCAGTGTAAATTCAGTCTATCGGTTTATCGTAATCTTCTTGCAAAACACTGCCCGGGCTTCTTGTATCGCCTTCCAATTGCACCGCACTGGCGCTCTCCCTTCACTTCGGATGACTCCTTTCCTGGAGTTCATCCTATCATCTCACGTGGGCCAGTTTTCCGGGGGAGGCCCATGGCGACGATCGAAAGCATGCTGGCGCCATGGTTTGAGGGGGGACGCTGGGCAGCAGGCGAACCGCAAGAAGCCTGGAATCCCGCGTAGCCGTTGACAGGCAGGGGGTTGGAGGCTGGATTCCGAAATCCAACCTCCAATCTCCAACTTCCCACCTCCAGCTACCGCCCCAGAAGGACCGCTTCCTTCACGCCCAGCGCTTGAAGCGCGGAGATCAGGGCCTCGCGGCGGCAGAGGTGATTGGTTTTGCCCAGGACCGGCGTGCCGTCGGTCTTCCAGCCGATGAAGGTGGCGAGGCGCCTGCCGCGCTGCCAGACGGCGGCCTCCACGGGCGCGCCTTCGTGCAGAATCTGCTCCGAACCCACCACGGCGAACGATGTTTCCGGCCACAGCACCTTGATCCCATCCGGCGAGACGCCGATCCACGGCTGGTAGGCGACTATGTAAGCGTGGTCCGGATTGCCGATCACCAAGGGGCGCCCCGTCCACTCCCACTGCCGCTCCGGCGGGGCCTTACCGGCGAGCGTCGCGTTGAACAGCATGTCCGGCACGATGATGCCGCCCAGATCGTCGGGATTATCCGGATTGGGGATGATTCCGGCCCAGACCTCGTTCGTGAGCGTGATGGGCAGGCCGTCCGGCGATTCCGTGTGGACTTTGGCCGCGGTGGGAATCTTCACCGTCGTGCCGGCGGGCAGGGTTGCGGGACGGGCGTCCTCGCCTTTCCAGCGGGCGAGGATATCCTCGAGGCGGAACGGCGCGAAGCGGGCCAGGAACAGGCGGTCGGCGGGCGCGGCATCCCACGCGCGCGCCTCGCCCCAGGCGGCCTCGTAGCCGGCGTCCGCGACCATCTGCGCCGTCTGCTCGTCGCCGTTTCCTTCGGTGTAGGCGAAATAGCGGCACGGCTTGCCCATTTCCTTTTCGATGGACGCTTTGGAATCGGTCAACTGCCTGCGGACTTCGTCCGGGGTGAGTATGCGGAGATCTGCGGGGTGGTCCACCGTGTGAGAGCCGATTTCCACGAGGCCAGAATCCTGCATCTCGCGGAGCTGGTCCCAGGTGCAATGCCCCTTCTCGGTCTTCACGCCGACCTTGCCGGTGTGGACGAACTGGGTGGAGTGGAAACCGAATTTGCGCAGGATCGGGAAGGCGTTCTCGTAGATGCCCACGGTGTTGTCGTCGAACGTGAGTGCGATGGGCCTGGGAGGGAGGAGCTTGCCGGATTTCAAGTGCTCGACCACGTCCGAGAGCGGGACCACGTTGGCGCCCGCGTCCTTGATCGCCTGCATCTGTTCTTCGAACGCACGGGTCGTCAGGTCGAACCAGACCTGCTTGCGCGGGACGACATCGTGATACATGATGACGGGTATCTCGTCCTTGCCGGCGGTCCACACGCGATCCGATGCGGGCAGTTCCGCCACTTCGGGCTTTGACGGCGCTTTGAGCCGTGGCGGGTGGACGACGATGGGCGTCCGGTTCAGGCTCGGGCCGTAATAGAGGTATGCGGCCACTCCGCCAACGATAAGCAGGGCTATCAGGGGTACGATCAGACGCTTCACGATGGGTTCCCTCTTACACCTGAGTCGATCACGATCAGTGCGTGCGGCACGGGGCGGCTGGGCATGTCGCGCCGGCTGTGGCCGCTTACCAGAATCCTGTCTCTCCAGACGAGCGATGTGCTGAATCCGGAGTCGAGCAGCACGGCTTCGCGGATATCAAGTTTCTTCAGTGCCGTTGCGAGGCGACGGCTGTCGATGCTGTAGTCCGTGGCTCCCAGAACGATGCGGTCCGCCGTGTCGATGCCGACGAAGGCGCGGCGGCGGAAATCCATCGCGTCCGCAACGCAGTTCGCGCGAATGGATTCCTCGGTTTCGGGTTCGCCGTTGTGGACGAGCCAGCCGCCCGCGAGGAACGCGTCCGTCACGCCGGGGAGCACGCGGCGCAACGCATCCTCGGAGTCCCCCATCCACATCGCGTAGGGCACAATGGCGATTTGCGCGCCGTCCAGGATCACCAGCGGGCGGCCCACGCAGCGCGGCGCGTCGCTGGGATCGACCGGGGCGTATTCGTGGCTCGCTCCGGTAAGAAGCGGGCCGATCATCTTGTTTCCGCGGCCGGCGACGCGCGCATCGCTGAAGAATGTGCCGTTCAGCCCGCCAACGCCGCCCACGCGGGTGATCATATCCGAGACCATATCGCGTGATGCGCTGCGCACCGTGGTGAGGGTTCCGCCGCGGACGTAATACAACCGCTTCCGGCGAACGGGGATGGAACCGCTCTCCGCGGGGGACACGGCGAGCTTGATGATGGGGTGGTCCTGGAGCGCGGCCAGGACCTCGGGATCGGTGGTCGCCGTCGCGACGGGGCCGGGCGTTACCCCGGGGGCCGGTCGGGCGGCGGGCTTCTCGCGGTGGCAGCCGCACAGGGTGACCGCAACGGCCGCCGCCGGAAGGAAGATTCTGAGTACCGATGGTCGCAAGGCGCGCTCCTGGGAAGGGATTACACTTGGAGTTTAGCACGGTGCGGGCGGTTGGCCGTGAAGCCGGCCAGCGACCGGGCACTGAAGTACCCGTCTGGAGGGCCTTCGGCCGATCGTCCTCCGGACGACAGAGATGGCGGTCACCCGTGTGTTTTGTGCTCTGCAGGAATGGATTTTTCGTTCAGAATGGCGCGACCTCAGCACCATCATTGGCCCCGAACCCCAATACCGTCCATTTGAGGCCGTCTCACGCGCTCACGTCCGTGGGAGGAATCCCACGGCAGAGTGGCCTTCGGCCGTGATGCCCGTGAACGGGCAGAGGATCGAGGCCATTCATGGCGTTCGCGGCCGAAGGTCCAAAACCTATCGCAGGTACATTTTCGTGGTTTTGGCGGCGTAGTGGTCCTGGAAGGCGGCGCCGTCGAAGCCGGGATCGTCGTCGGGGATTTCCGCGAGCGCTACCGTGGCGCCGCCCCTCTCGCGGGAGATGCGGCCGGCGAGGAGGATCTTGACGCTTTCCGTTATGTCCGGGACCGGGACGATGAACGGCGCGCCGGTTTTGACGGCATCGCATACGAGGTCGAGCATCGGGTGGTAGATGATGCCCGTGTCCACGCAGTACTGGTATGTCGATTTGGTGGTTGTGATAACGACTTCGAACGGCTGCCACACACCGATGCAGAGGTTGTAGACCGCGCTCTGGCCGGAGTCGAGGCGCACGAAGTAGGTCTCCGAGCGCGCGCCGCCGACCTCGCCGCATCCGCAACAGGTTACAGATACCGCGCCCGGTCCCAGCAGGCCGCCGATGGTTTCCGCCGCGTGGATCGCGTAGTCGAAGTCGTTCACGCCGGATGTGGCGTATACGTTGACGATCTCGCCGCGCTCCTCAACCGGGATAGCCAGGAAATCCGTGGTTTCCTTCACGTATCGCAGTGAGGAACTGCCGAGTATCACCGCGCCGGCGGCGGCGAGCGCTTCGACCTTCCCGCAGTCGGCAATATTGCCGACGATGGGCTTGTCGATGAAGACCGGCTTGCCGCGGTCGATGAACGGCTGGGCCTGTTCGACGTGCTTGTCCCAGTTGACGCCCTGGATGAAGCCGACGTCCACCGAGTCGGCGAGTTCCTCGATGGTGGCGCAGCGCTTGTCGAGGCCGTGGTTCCGGATGAACGCCTCGACCTCCTCGTCGCCGCGGAAGGAGTCGTTGTAGACGGCGGCGTACCGGGCGCGATCGCCCTGCCGGAAGTAGGCGCTGAACGCCAGCGGGTGGGACGTGTCGATATTCACTACGCCGATGCGAATCATAGTGTGGCGCCTCCTCAAGCGCCGAAGCACGGCAGTCTTTCCCGGGGTGGGGCGCCAGGACGGGGCCGTCGGGCCGACCTGCCTCACCGGATAGGGAATTGAAGGTGCTCCGGGCGGCAACGGGCAGGATGCCCGTTTTGCTTTGGATCATTTGGACAACGGATTGAGGGGGCACTAGACAGCCGGTAAAAATGATTATATAATTATGCTGTCTTTGACAGCAAGCGTTGTCTGCGGGTGGCGCAGCGGCCCGCGATTTCCCGGAACTGGACACTGGCGCACATGAACTCGGCTTTCTATCCCAAACGTCCGCCCTGCGATCCCGCGAACCCCATGCCGCGGTACCAGCAGCTGCGCGACTGGCTCGAAACGCAGATCCGGTCGGGGGCGCTCAGCAAGGGCGACAAACTCCCGGCTGAGCGGGAGTGGGCGCCCGCGTTGGGGGTCAGCCAGATGACGCTCAACCACGCCATCCAGGGTCTGGTCCGCGATGGGTTCATCATCCGCGAAGTGGGTCGCGGCACGTTTATCGCCGACCTCGAAAAGCCGGTGGTGCCGGCGCACATCGGCCTGGTGCTGCACTGGCGCAAGGATTCGGATGGCGGGCACTACGGCGCGTCGATGCTTCACGGGATCTACAACCTGGCGGCCACCCGGCCCGCCAAGTTCTCGTTTGCGTGGGGGGCGGAGGGCGCGGATCCACCGCCGGAGTACTATGTGGACCTGGCGGCGGAGATGGGTGTGGATGGTCTGCTGCTTGTGATGCCACCCGCTTACGCTCTGCCGCAAATCCTCACGTTGCAGGAGACCGGGCTTCCATTCATCGTGGCCGGCGCGTCATGGGAGTCCTACGCGATCGCGAGCGTGGACTTCGACAACGGGACCGGGGCGGAACTCGCGGCGCGCCACCTGCTGGAACTGGGCCACCGCCGGATCGGCATCGTGAACGGGGCCACGTACCTGCGCTCGTCCATGGTCCGCACGGCGCGTTTCCAGCGAGTGCTGGAAGAGGCGGGCATCCCGGCCTCATCCTCCTACGAGGTCACGTCTTCATCTTTCCAGATGGATGCCGGCGCAACCCGCCGGCTGAAGGAACTGTCGATGTCCGGCGATGGGCCCACCGCGTGGTTCGCCGCCGGCTATTACCTGTCCATGCAAACCGTGGAAATGATGCAGAGCCTCGGCCTGCACATCCCCACGGACGTGTCTGTGGTGGGGTTTGGCGACCCATACACAGCCGCTTACATGAACCCACCGCTCACGACTGTGCGGCACCCCATCGAGGCGTTAGGAGAGTTGGCAACCACGCGCCTGCTGGACGATGTGGCCCGCGGCGCACAATCGAGCGAAACCGACATGCTGCCCGTGGAATTCGTGATTCGCGAGTCCACGGCCCCACCTCGGAAATGAGAAACGACTGAGGCTGCGGCGAGACAGTTTCTACCCCGTTATCGCCGCAGCCTCAGTCGAATCCTAGCCCCGCCCGGATGGGCGGTACCAAAGGTAACAACATGACACTTCGCAAATGGATTTTTCCAGTGGCGCTCGCAGCAGCGGCTCTGGGAACTACCGCAAGGGCACAGATCGTCTCGGGACCGATGACGAATCTCACCAAAGGGTCGGTTCTCGGCGACTTCGTTCCGCGCATCAGTTTCGACGGCTCCATCGTCGCCTATACCAATTCCACCGCTTTCACCGTGAGCGGCACATCCAACCAGAGCGTACTGCCTGGCCTGGTGATGCGCAGCAACGACGTGTGGACGGTGAAGAGCGACGGGACCGGACGCACCCGGCTCGCCGGAGGCCCGCACGAGAACAACTCGGAAGAGTGGCCCTGTCCGTCGCCGAACGGCCGCTACATCGCGATGCATAATTTCTGCGGATCCAGCACAACTCCCGCCGGAAATGGCACGGGCCCAACGCGCCTCTTCGTTTACGATACGCTTCTCGGGACGTGGACACAGATGTCCAACTACGGGGTCCCCGGCTCAACGAACGGCTATGAGTCCTATCCGGTCTGGAGCCCCGACGGTACCAAGATCGCTTTCGCTTCCCAGCGCAACTCGATCTCCGGCGCCGGAACCGGCAGCCCGCCGCAGTTCCAGGGCTATCAGCTATTCATTATGAACGCCGTGGACGCCAACGGGAACCTGACTCCCGAATCGGCCACGAACGTGCCCATCCAGTTGACGAATTTCTCCGGCACGGCGGCCGGAGCTCTGGGCACCGGCAACCGCCAGAGGTTCACCGCGGACGGCCTGCACCTCGTCTTCTCCGCGCAGAGCTATGACCGGCAATGGACCGCCACCACTCCGCCTCCGGCCAAGCCGTGGCCGATGTACTGGGATCTCTTCAAGTGCGACATCACGGATAACGACGGCGACAAAATGGGCGACAACATGGTCCGCCTTACCGACAACGTGCTGTTGAGGACGCCCGGCGCCACTGCGCTCCCCACGCTGCTGAACCCGTGCCAGGGGGCGGTCAACGGCGAGATCTACTTCGACGCCGGCCTCTACCCCGACAACGGCAAGTTCCATATCTACGCCATCGACGACCAGGACAACACGCAGGGCCAGGCGGCGATCATCGCCAATAAGGGCCTCCGCCAGATCACCAGTTCAAATGGGAATGAGGATTATCCTTCCGCCACGGCGGACAAGCTCGTCTTCCGCACCCAGGATCCCGGCCAGTTCTTCGAAAACCGGCTCGGCGTCGGCAACCAGGATATCGGCATGCTCCCGCTCACCCCGGTTCCGGCCGCCGGAACCGCGCTCGGCAGCGTTTCAGGCGTGATCGTGGCCGACGGGGGGCAGCCGCTCGCGAACGAGACCGTTGAACTGTGGAGCGGTTTTGCCACCGCCCCCATCGCCACCACGGTCACCGGGACCGACGGCGCCTACGCTTTCCCCGGCCTTGAACCCGGCGCCTACCTGCTGAAATACCTGTCGGCTCCGGCCGGCGCGGCGGCGACGTTCGATACCAGGAACAGCACCTACACGACCGTCACACGCGGCTTCAACCTTGTACCGGGCGCTAACCTGACCGTTGACGCCTTCACTTCCCTTTCGCTTGCCGGTCGCCCGGTTGCCCCAGTCGCGACCATTGTGGACCCGACCGCCGCCAGCCCGTCCGTGAGCATCCGCTGGGCTCTCAGCGGCAATTCGACCGTGGGCGGCATCACCTTCACGCCGATCGGCTACAATGTGTACCGCGCCCCCGCGGAAACCGGTCCCTGGACCAAGATCAACGCCACGCCGGTGCCGCACATCGCGCCTCTGGAGTACGTAGATACGACCCCCGGCGACATCACTCAGGCGTTCTACGCCGTCACCCTCGCCGGGCTGAGTGAGACCGCGCCGGCCGTTGACCCGTCCGTGGTCATCAATGAGAGCGCCCGGTCCGAAGTCGCCCAGGCCACCAACAACCTCCTCAAGAACCCGTCGTTCGAGCAGGTGGATTCAACCACCGGCCTTCCGGTCGGGTGGGTGGTTCAGAGCCCTCGCAACACGGGCAAATGGGGCGTGGACGCCACCCAGGGCGCCGCCGGCGCCAGCGCTCTGTACCTGGAAGCCGTCAATCCGGGGCCGGATACGCCGGCCTACGGGCAGACCCTGTTAAATGAGGACCTTCCCTACGCGGTTCCGGTCACCCCGGGGCAGCCGATGGTGCAGGGCGTATTCTGCAAGTTGAGCGCCATCAAGACGAATGCGGCGTCGCGGACCAATCTGGCGATGGTGGCCGGCGACCCGAACCCGGGCGCTTATCTGTCCTACGACACCTCCTTTGACACGGGTGCGATTACCGGGGCGAACACCGCCGCGCCGGGCCAGACGAGCGTCTGGACGTGGCTCAACCAAGGGAACGTCTACATCTACCCGTACGAGTTCACCACCTACACCCGCTACTCCGTTTTGAGCGCTACGGAAGCGAACCAGATCGCCACGTACGGAGGCCGCATTTACTTCGACGAAGCACACTTCCAGGCGAAGCGTTCTCTCGCCACGGGGACCATCTACGGGCGCGTGGTGGACTCCGCCGGAAACAGCGTGTCCGGTGTTTCGGTTACAGCCGGCGGCCGGACGGCGCTGAGCAAGAGCAACGGCGTCTACGTCCTCACTAACGTCCCCACGGGACAGGCCACCGTTTCCATCTCGTACCCGGGACAGACCACCCGCACGGTGACGGTGTGGAACGTCGGCGGCGCGTTCATCGATGACACTACGTTCACAGGGACGATCCCCCAGGCTGTCGGCGGCAATGTGACGTACTCAGACGGCACGCCTGCCGCGGGGGCAAGGGTCCGCATCCTCTTCGACTACTTCGCCGACATCAACCTGACCAACGCCCAGCCTGCCTATGAGGCCACTACCGACGCCGCCGGGGATTATACGTTCGACCTGAACGCCTACGCCCCGTTCGCGCCGGACCTGACGCAGAAGGTGTGGGTGGCGGCGTCCAAGGGCGGCTATCAGTCCGCGTATGTGGGTGGGAAAAACCTCGCGCCGGCCGGCAAGACGCTCTTCAACCTCCAGCTTGGCCAGCCCGTCCCGGTGATCGAAATCGCCCGCGCGAGCACTCCGCCGACCATCGACGGGATCGTGAACCCCGCAGAATGGCAGAACTCCGCGGCGATTCCGCTGTCCTACAGGTACTCCAGCGGCGCTCCGGCCGTTCCGACGACGGCGTATGCGTTGTGGGACGACAACAACCTCTACTTCGCGATGGTCGGCGCCGAACCGAACATCCCCGGCCTCGTAGCCGGTTGGATCGGAAACGACCAGAGCGGAAGCGGCACGAGCATCTGGGCCGACGACTACCTGGGAATGTTCATCGACCCCACCAACAGCGCCGCCATCGGCTTCGCCAATTCGGCGTGGCAGATCGGCGTGAACGCCAACCAGCCGGTGGTCGGCTACACCGATGGGACGATCCGCACCGGCCCGACGGCGAACCACATCCGCAACGTCGAGAACATCACGGGCTTCGACGCCACCAACCCGGCCAACCACGTTGATAGCACCAACGGCAACTGGTCGGTTGAGTTCTCGATTCCGTGTCACGACGGGAACATGGGCCTGAACGACAGCCAGGGGCTGAACGTGACGGCGCCGGTGGTGGGTACGGAGTGGCGCGCGATGTTCGTTCGCCAGCGCGCGCAGACCGGAGAGCTCTCCGCCACCTGCGCCCTTCCCTACGCCGCGGCATACGCGTTTGAGCAGGCGTTTGCGTGGAATACTCTCCGATTCGTGAGCGCCGTCCATCCGCCCGTTGTGAAGGGTGACCTGACGGGCGACGGACAGGTGACGAACGCGGACGCGTTTGCCGCCGTGCGCATCGCCGGCGGCGTGGAAGCCCTCGCCGGCCGCACGCAAGGCGACGTTGCCGGCAGCGACAACAAGGTGGACATGCTGGACGCCCTGCGCATTCTGCGCAAGGTGAACGGCCTGGAGTCCGGGTGGTAATCGCCCGTTGAAGGACAGAATGGCCGGCCCGAAAGGGCCGGCCACCCTGGAGATAGAAATGAAACCGAACGTTACAGACCGCCGGGCGTTCACGCTGATTGAGCTGCTGGTGGTGATCGCCATCATCGCGATCCTCGCCGCCATCCTGTTCCCGGTCTTCGCCAAAGCGCGCGAACGGGCGAAGGCCATCAATTGCATTTCCAACCTGAAACAGATTGGGATCGCCGCAAAGATGTACGAAGGCGACTACGACGATCAGCTCGTTCCGTACGCGGTGTTCGGCCAGGCGCGCTTCACGAAGCTTCTTCAGCCCTATACCAAGAGCCTCGAGATCTTCACGTGTCCCAGCGACCTGCTTCGGCGGGACAAACTGAACGATCCGAGCTATGCCCAATATCCGACGACGTACGGCGTGAACTGGTACATCTGCAGCGGAGTGGGCGACTACCCCGGCTACGGGCATTACAACAGCAAGCCGACGAGCTTCGTGAAGGACCCATCCGGCACTGTCTGGTCGTGCGACTGCGCGGTGATCGATGGATCGACGAAGGACAAGGCGCCGATCGACTGGAAAGAGGACAAGAAGATCGCGCCGACATACAGAGCTGACATCTATTACTTCTACGTGCCGTGGGATCCGAAGAACTGGGACGGTGGAGGGATCGCGTTCGTGCGTCCGTTCCCGCGCCACCAGGGCCGTCTGAACGCGATGTTCTTCGACACGCATGCGCAGGCGCTATCGGCGGACAAGATTCCCACCAAGATTACCGATAACGGCGCCCCTGGCGACATGTTCGACAATTTCCCCGGCTAGCACGGCCGGCACACGCCGGGCCGGCGCGGGTAACCGCGCGCGAAGCAGATGCGACGAAAATACTTTATGAAGAACTCCTCCATATACGTTCACGGTGACGGCACGGTGCACATCCAGGAAACCGGGATGCCGGAAGCGCTGCCGCGGCAGGCGCTCATCCGGATGGCCGTCGGCGCCGTCAGCACCGGCACGGAGACGACCGGCATGATCGAGATGCGCCGGCGGCCCGATCCTCAGCGCGCTCCGGCCCGCCTGGGTTACTCCGGGGCAGGCGTTGTGGAGGCCGTCGGCTCCGAATACAGCGGCCCTCCGGCCGGCACGCCGGTGGCCGTGTACGGCGGACCGTACGTTTCCCACTCCCAGTGGTGCGCGGTGGGGCAGAACCTCATCGCGCCGGCCCGGGCGCCGCTGGAGCAGGCGGCCTTCGGCGGGATCGGGGCGATCGCCATGCACGGCGTCCGGGAAGCGGACGTCCGTCTGGGAGAACGGGTTGGCGTTCTCGGGCTGGGCGTGCTCGGACAGATGGTCGCCCAACTCGTTCGCGCCGCGGGTGCGTTTGTGGTGGCATCCGACCCGCTGCCGTCGCGCCGCGAGATGGCGATCCGGCTGGGCGCGGATATGGCGACGACGCCCGATGAATTCCTGGCGGCTGCCGAGGGTATGACTCGCGGCCAGGGGCTGGATGCGGTGATTGTCGTTGCCGGAACGCCGGACAGCGCCGCGCCCGCGCAGCAGGGGCTCCGCGCGCTTGGCTACAAGGGGCGCCTGCAGATTGTGGGCAACGTGCGCACCGAATGGGTGCGCGAGGAACTCTTCCAGAAGGAGGTCACGGTCCGCGTGTCCCGCGCGGCGGGGCCGGGACGATACGACCCGAATTATGAACGCGAAGGCCACGAATGGCCCGTCGGGATCGCGCCGTGGACGGAAGGCCGTAACCTCAGGTGCACGCTGGATCTGCTCGAAGCGGGCAGGCTTCAGGTGGCGCCGCTGGTGACCGCCGAGTACCCTTTCACGTCCGCGAATGAAGCATATGACCGCCTGATCGAAGCGCCCAACGACAACCTGGCTATCCTCCTGCGCTTCGCCTGAATACTCTCACCATACATACATACAGACTCCGAGAATCCATGGAAACCACGATATCACGACCACTGCCCGCGGGCCAGCCGGATGGCCTGCGCGAACCAGCCGCCGGGCCCGAAACCGAATATGAACTTGACGAGATGATCTCACGGCCCACGCCGGGCGCGCTGGAGGCGCTGGGCCGTCTCGAAGGCGACTTCCTGCTGCTTGGCGCGAGCGGAAAGATGGGGCCTTCGCTGGCGCGGATGATCCGGCGCGGGCTGGACGAAATCGGCAGGACCGCGCGGGTCACTGCCGTCGCGCGCTTCAGCAACCCCAACGCCGAATCCGGGCTTCACGCGGCCGGGGTTCAGACGATCCGGGCCGACCTCCTCGACTCCGGGGCATACGCCGGCCTGCCCTATGCCGAGAACGTGTTCTTCATGGCCGGGCAGAAATTCGGAACGAGCAAGCACCCGGAACTCGCGTGGGCTATGAACACGATCGTCCCGGCATATGTGGCGGAGCGCTACAAGGCGTCCCGCCTGCTGGCGTTTTCCACGGGCTGCGTCTATGCGAACGCGGCCGTGGACAGCGGCGGGTCCGTTGAAACCGACGATCTCGAGCCGCTGGGCGATTATGCGAACTCATGCGTCGGCCGGGAACGCGTCTTCTCGTGGTTCGCGCACAAGCACCGGACGCCGCTGTCGCTTTTCCGGCTTAGTTACTCCATCGATCTGCGTTACGGCGTGCTGGTGGATGTCGCGCAGCGCGTTTTCAGCGGCGCGCCGGTTGATGTGACCATGGGCTACGCCAACGTCATCTGGCAGGGAGACGCCAACGCTCGGGCGATCCAGACTTTGGAACGCGCGGCGGTCCCGCCTTTCGTGCTGAATGTGACGGGCGATGGGACGATTTCCATCCGCGAAGTCGCCGTGCGCTTCGGGCGGCTTTTCGGTCGCGAGCCGGAATTCGCCGGGAAGGAAGCGCCGGAAGCGCTGCTCAGCAACGCCGGGCGGTCGCTGGCGTTGTTCGGGAAGCCGGGGGTTTCGGTGGACGACATGATCGGGTGGATCGCCGCCTGGCTGCTTCGCGGCGGCCGCACCTTGAACAAGCCGACCGGCTTCGAGCGATTCGACGGGAAGTTCTGACCATGGACCTTCGAGCGCACCTGCTGGACGGGCAGGTCATCCCGGCGCACCCCCTGGCGCTTACGGCCGAGCGGAAACTCGACGAGCGCCGGCAGTGCGCGCTGACGCGATACTACGTGGACGCGGGCGCGGGCGGACTCGCGGTTGGCGTTCATTCGACGCAGTTCGCGATCCGCGAGCCGCGCTATGGGCTGTTCGAGCCGGTTCTGCAGATCGCCTCCGAGACGATCGACGCGTCGCTGGCGGAGGCGCCGAGGCCATTTATCAAGGTGGCCGGCGTATGCGGGCGCACACAACAGGCCGTGAAGGAGGCCGTCACCGCCCGGCTGCTGGGCTATGACGCGGGCCTTCTCAGCCTGGCGGCGTTCGCGGATGAACCGGCCGACGACGTTCTGGCGCACTGCCGAACGGTCGCCGGGGAGATCCCGGTTCTCGGCTTCTACCTGCAGCCCGCGGTCGGTGGGCGCGAGTATCCCTATTCGTTCTGGCGGCGGTTCGCCGAGATTGAGAACGTGATCGCCATCAAGATCGCGCCGTTCAACCGCTACCAGACGCTGGACGTGGTGAGGGCGGTGGCCGAGGCGGGGCGCGACGACATCGCGCTCTACACGGGGAACGACGACAACATCATCGCAGACCTGCTGACGCGGTTCCCGTTCGGCGGACGAACCATCGCCGGCGGGCTGTTGGGCCAGTGGGCGGTGTGGACGCATCGCGCGGTGGGGATTCACGCGGAGGTGAAGGCGGCGCGAGCGGGGAATTCGCTGGACGCGGAATGGCTGACGACGGCGGCCGCGTACACAGACGCCAACGCGGCGATATTCGACGCGGCCCACGCCTTTCAAGGGTGCATACCGGGCATCCACGAGGTCCTTCGGCGGCAGGGCCTGATGGCGGGAACGTGGTGCCTCGACCCCGATGAATGCCTTTCGCCCGGGCAGGCGGACGAGATCAGCCGCGTCTGCGCGGCGTATCCGTACCTCACCGACGACAATTTTGTGGCGGAACACGTGGACCGGTGGATGGGGTAGGTGTTGCGGCAAGGTTGCATCGCGAGGTAGTGTCGGCGGGGACGCCGACAACGATTGCCGATGTATGTCGGCGGGGACGCCGACAATGATTGCCGACGGTTGTCGGCGGGGACGCCGACACTACCGTGGCGGCCAAGGCATATTCACTGCAAGGAAAGCACATGAAACCTCGATATCTGCTCCCGCTCCTCGCCTTGGTGGCGCCGCCGGCGGCGCACGCGGCGCCAGGCGTGCCGCTGACGCCCTGGCTCAGACAGATGGACGCGTTTCAGACGGCCAACGTCCGGCCGCATCCCCGGCTTCTGCTGACCAAAGAGGAGCAAGTGCGGGTTCGGCAGGCGTGCCGGACCGAGATCGGCAAGCCGTACTGGGACGCGGTGAGGAAGTACGTGGACAAGGAGACGGCAACGCCGATTCCGGCCGATCCGGCGGGCTTTCCGGGCGGCAAGTGGACGGTTGACGAGTGGCGGCGCATCGTGGACGCGGGCGGCGATGCGCAGAACCACGTGCTAGCCGCCGCATTCGCCTGGGTGGTGACGCAGGATCCGGCCGATCTGGCCGAGGCGAAGCGCTGGGCACTGGGGATCGCCCGATGGGACCCGCACGGCGCCAGCGGTATCGAGGGCGTGGACCACGACGCGCACGACGTCCTCCACGCCCTAGCGCTCTCGTACGACTGGCTGTATGACCAGTGGACGCCGGCGGAGCGCGATACGCTGCGCCGGAGCATCGCGGAACGCGGCAAGGCCCTGTATAAGCACCTGAATCCGTACACCTACGACTCGTGGAACAACCACGCGTGGTTCCAGACCACGGCGCTGGCGGAAGCGGGGCTGGCCCTGGCCAATGAGGTCCCGGAGGCAGACGCATGGTGGCGCTATGCCAGCAAACTCTACTTCGCGGAATACCTCCCGCTGGGCGGCCAGGACGGCGACTGGCACGAAGGCACGCACTACATCTCGTACACGTTGATCTTTGTGTACCAGTGGGCGGATGCGCTCCGCTCCGCGACCGGCATCGACGCGTACCAGGTGCCGTGGCTGAAGCAGGTCGGCTATTTCCGCCTGTACACCCACCCGCCGGCATCCGGCGGAATCAAGTTCAACGACAACAACTTCACCGGTCCGGACAACTGGGACCGCATGACCGCCTACAACGCCGCAAGGAACACCGGCGACCCGCCGCTGCAATGGTACGCAGACTCGATGCGAACCACGCCGCCCAGCAACCCGATCCCGGCGCTGTACACGCTGATTGCGCGGAACCCCAACCTGCCTTCCAAGGCGCCGGGCAAGGATCTGCCGCTCGGCGTCTGGTATCGTGACAGCGGGTGGGTGGTGATGAGAACGGACCTGGCCGATTCCAACGACACACAGTTCGGACTGAAATGCGGTCCCCACCTCGCGGTAAAGGGCGAAAAGGGGCACGACCACCCCGACCAGAACGGGTTTCTCATCAACTCCGGCGGTGAACCTCTGGCGGTGGACAGCGGCTATTACGACTACTACGGCAGCCCGCACCATACCAACTGGGCTTTCACGCCGCAGGCGCACAACACGATCTTCGTGAACGGCAAGGGACAGGAGATCGCGCCGCCGAAACCGTCTAAGGTGGTGTCTTTCGTCTCGTCCAACACTGGACTCGATTTTGTGGAGGGGGAAGCCGCCAACGCCTACGCGCCTGGCACGCTGAAATCATGGCGGCGCCAGGTGCTGTTCATCCGGCCAAGCACGTTCCTGGTGCGAGACGTCATCCGGCCGACGAAGCCTTCGAAGATCACCTGGCTGTTGCACGGGAAGTCGGAAATTGCCGTCAACGGGCAGGATTTCAGCACGGGCGGCGAGAGAGCCGGGCTGTCAGGCCGCATCATCGAGCCGGCCGGCCTCACAATGAAGCCCTGGGCCGGGTTCCCCGAGGACGCCCAGCCGGAGCGCAAGAAGCCCGGCGTGTATCCGGACGAGTATCACCTCAACGCGGAGACGCCGGAACCGGTGAGCAGTGTTGTCGGCCTGTCGATCTACCAGGTGGGGCCGAAGGGGGGTAAGGCCGCGCCGAAGGTCACCCGTCAGGTCAAGGACGGCGTGGAGTTTGTCATCGTCGACGGAACGGCACAAAAGGCCTTTTGCGTCTTCAGTGACCGTCCGGGTCGCTGGGAGTTTGGGGGGGGAGGGTCGGATGCCCGGGCGTTATGCGCCGCAGTTCTCTCCAAGACCCTAACTGCTTCCGTCATGTTCTCCCACGCTACCTATGTTCGCGACGAGCATGGACTCGGCTGGGCTAGCACGGCGCCGGCCGATGTCAGCGGAGCTTCTGCTAAGTCGAGCTTCACCGTCTTGTCGGTTCGCCTGGATGATGCCGCCAGGATACGGTTCAGATCGGCCAAACCGAAAGCCGTGAGTGTGGACGGCAAGAAGGCGGCGTTCACGTATGATGCGAAGACGAAGACCACCGCGCTGAAGCTCTCGGAGGGGATGCACAAGATCATCGTGAAGTAGCCTCGGGTGGCGCCGGCCTCCGTGCCGGTGAACCGGCGGGACGCCGGTCGTACCGTGAATCGCGGGGGCCGGGGCCACGTTGGTGTCGGGCGCGGAGGCCCGACCTACCGGGAATCGCGGGGGCGGAGGGCGGGGCCATGTCGGTGTCGGGCACGGAGGCCCGACCTACCGGGAATCGCGGAGGCGGAGGGCGGCGCCACGTTGGTGTCGGGCACGGAGGCCCGACCTACTTTTCGTCCACAGCCGGGTCGGCCGTGCTACATATTGCGCCCGGTTTCCCGTTACAATGTGGGAAAGCGGGCGCCGCCTCTTTGCGCCCCCCAACGTTACGTGAAACGAGACCAAACCCCTATGAACAGGAGACTCATCGCCATGGCGCTCAGCGCATCCGTGGCCGGCGCCGCAAGCGCCATGACCGTCGGGAACCTTCGGTGCGAATACCACCCGAACCCGATCGGCATCGACATCGCGCACCCCCGGCTGAGCTGGATTCTGACGTCCGGCCGCCGCGCGGAAACCCAGACGGCGTACCGCATCATCGTTGCGTCCTCGCGCGAAAAGCTCGACGCGGATAGCGGCGACGTTTGGGACACCGGCAAGGTGTCATCGGACGAGACGGCCCATCACGCTTACGGCGGCAGCGTGCTGAAGTCCGGGCAGGAGTGCTGGTGGAAGGTCCGGGCGTGGGATCGGGACGGTTCGCCTTCCGCGTGGAGCGCGCCGGCCCGGTGGACGATGGGTCTGTTGAACCGCACCGACTGGAAAGCGAAATGGATCAGTGCGCCCAAGCCGCCAGTGTCGCCGTCGGCCGCCGCGAATCCGCTGAGCGGTCTGTCGTGGGTGTGGTACCCCGGTGAGAACGCGCTGAGCGGCGGGCCGAAGGGCACGCGGACGTTTCGCCGCTCTTTCGCCATACCGGCCGGCAACGGAATCAAGGAAGCGAGGTTCGTGCTTACCGCCGACGACCAGTTCACGCTGTATGTGAACGGGCACCTCGCCGGAAAGAGCGACGGCCAGACGGACGCCTGGAAGCGCCCGGTCACTGTTGACGTGGCGTCTTATCTCACGCCGGGCGACAACACCTTGGCGATTCAGGCGGAGAACGCCGGCGGCGCGTGCGGGCTGGCGGGTGTGTTGAAAGTCCGCCTCGATCCGGGCGACCGCATCACGGTCAACGTAGACGATTCGTGGAAAAGCGCTCAGGGCACGCCGCACGGCTCGACGGCTCCGGGATTCAGCGATCAGTCCTGGCCGCAGGCCGAGGTTATCGCGAAAATGGGCGACGATCCGTGGGGGATACCGGGCAGCCAAGGGCACCTGACGCTGCCGCCGGCGCCCTATCTGCGCAAGGCGTTCAGTGTCGAGAAGCCTGTGAAGAGCGCCGTGCTTTACGTTACCGCGCTGGGCGTCGTGGAACCCAGCATCAACGGGCGCAAGGTGAGCGATGAGCTTCTCGCACCGGGCTGGACCGATTACAAGAAGCGCGTGTATTACCGCACGTACGACGTCACATCGCTGGTGAAGCAGGGAGATAACGCCATCGGCGTCGTTCTGGCCGATGGTTGGGCCTGCGGCTACGTGGGATTCGGGTCGCGGCGCAATCTGTACGGCATCGGCCGGCCGCGTCTGCTGGCGCAGCTTGAGGTCACGAGGGATGACGGATCGAAGCAGATGGTCGCAACCGACAGTTCCTGGAAAACGGCCTACGGCCCCATCGTTGAGGGCGACCTGCTGATGGGCGAGACGTATGATGCCCGCCGGGAAGTCGCCGGCTGGGATACTGCCGGGGCGGACGCCGCCTCATGGGGGGCGGTAGAGGAACGTGAAGCGTGGCCCGCCACGCTGGACGCGTATCCCGGTGTCCCCGTTCGGCGCCTGATGGAACTGAAGCCGAAAGCGATCACGGAGCCCAAGCCGGGCGCGTTCGTGTACGACCTTGCGCAGAACATGGTCGGCTGGGTCCGCCTCAAGGCCGCTGGGCCCGCCGGCACGAAGATTACGATGCGATTCGCGGAAATGCTGAACCCGGACGGGACGGTTTATACGACCAACCTTCGCGCCGCCCGGTGCACCGACACCTACACGCTGCGGGGTGGTGGCGAGGAAACGTGGGAGCCCATGAGCACGTTCCACGGCTTCCGCTACGTTGAAGTGACCGGATTTCCCGGCACACCGGGCCTCGATGCCATCACGGGCGTCGTTGTCGGATCCGACGCGCCGGAGGCGGGAACCCTGGTCACGTCAAACCCGCTGGTGAATAAGCTTCAGCACAACGTTGTGTGGGGGCAGCGCGGCAATTTCCTGGAAGTGCCGACCGATTGCCCGCAGCGCGATGAGCGCCTCGGGTGGATGGGCGACGCCGAGGTATTCGTCCGCACCGCGTGCACCAACGCGGACGTGAGCGCGTTCTTCACGAAATGGATGATCGATGTTGAAGATGCGCAGCGCCCGGGAGGCGCGTTCACGAATGTCTCGCCGGATATCCTGGGCGAGGACGGATCGCCGGCGTGGGGTGACGCCGGGGTGATCGTGCCGTGGACCATGTTCGAGGTCTATGGCGACAAGCGGATCATCGAACGGCACTACCCTGCGATGCGCCGTTTCATCGCCTGGATGGAGACCAACAGCGAAGGCCTGCTGAGGCCGGACGGAGGGTTCGGAGACTGGCTGAGCATCGGTGCGGACACGCCGAAGGACGTCATTTCCACCGCATTCTTCGCGTACAGCACGGACCTGCTGGGCCGAATGGCCGCGGCCATCAACAAGCCCGACGAGGCGGCAACTTACCACGCGCTGTTCGAGCGGATCAAGGCGGCGTTCAACACGGCGTACGTTGCGCCGGACGGCCGCATCAAAGGCGACACGCAGGCGTGCTACGTGATGGCGCTTTCGATGAACCTGCTGCCGGACGCGATGCGCCAGAAAGCGCTGGGATACCTGGTCGATGACATCGAGAAGCGCGGGTGGCGGCTGTCCACCGGGTTCGTGGGCACCGGATTACTCAACCCGGCGCTCACAAACAACGGGCGCACCGACGTTGCGTACCGACTCCTGCTGCAGGACGAGTTCCCAAGCTGGCTGTTCAGCATCAAGTACGGGGCCACCACCATCTGGGAGCGGTGGAACGGTTGGACGCCGACGGAAGGGTTCGGCGATCCGGGGATGAACTCGTTCAACCACTACTCGTTCGGCGCTGTGGACCAGTGGATGCACGCCAACATCGGCGGGATCGACACCGATCCGACGCACCCCGGGTTCAAGCGCATCGTGCTCCACCCGCGCCCGGGCGGAGGGTTGACCCACGCGCGCGCCACCTATGATTCCATACGCGGGCGGATCGTGAGCGTGTGGTCGACGGAAGCCGGACGCTTCGAGCTCAACGTGACTGTGCCGGCGAACACGACCGCCGAGGTGTGGGTGCCGGCGGCGGCCGCAGACCAGGTGACCGAAGGCGGTAAAGCGGCGGTATCGGCGGAGGGGGTCAAGCTCCTTCGGCAGGAAGATGGGTGCGCTGTGTTCGAAGTCGGCTCCGGGACGTACACGTTCGTGGCGCCGAAGCCGGCGGCGTAAGCCGGCGTGGAGTGCGGCAGCTTGCTGCCGCACACCACCCCGGGGTCAGGGTCTTGTGTTCCAGAAGTTGCCTTCGCCGGTGTCTTCCGGCGTGGGCGGGACATCGGCATCGCGTTTGTAGAACGCCTTGCTTGATTTCATTCCGGCGCGGCGTTCGGCGACGTAGTTCATCGTGGCGGCGGCCTGGACACTGCCCGCCTCCTTCATCCCTTCGGATGTGGCTTTGAATGACGCCACATTGTCCGGGTGGATGCCCATCTCCTGCGATATCACGCTGAGGTCCTGATTGGATCCCAGGTAGACGAACGTCCAGCGGTCCGTCTTCTGGAGATCGCCGATGCGTTTGGCGATTTGCGGGTACGTGAACCTCTTGCTGTTGTTCTCATAGCCGTCGCTGATAACGATGACGAGAAAAGAGACGTGGTCCTCACCGGCGTCTTTCATCGTTTTCAGGCGGTCGATGGTCAAGCCGACGGCGTCCAGCATGGCCGTGAGGCCCGTTGGGCAATAGTCCCTGGCCGTGAGCCGTGCGAGAGAGCCCACCGGCTCGTTCCAGTACACGGGGTTCGGCACCACGGTGTTGAACTTGACCAGACTCACTCGGGTGTCCTGGTCGGCTGCGGCGGTCCGGATGGCATCGGCCTGTTCGTTGAAGGCGTCGATCGCCTCCCTCCGCATCGCGTCCATTGAGCCCGACTCGTCCAGGACGATCGCAACGTAGTTCTTGAGGCGCTGCGGGTGAGCGCCGTTTCCGTTTTGATAAGCGTACAGCATGGTTGCCTCCTTCGGTGTTGATTCCGCTCTCACAAGGAACATACCATTCGGGCATGGACAGCACGGTGTCCATGGTGGACAGCCTCCTGTCAGGTTATTTTCGAACCGGCACGGGACCGCGGGCGCCGTGGCGAGGGAGCGACAGATGAAGACCTCAGACGCAGCAGATAAGAGACCCGCCAATCCGGCGCAACCATTACGCCGCACCGCTCCGGCTTCGCTGGATCACGACCGGTTTCGCCGCGTCACCAGGCTGCTTCAGATCGTTACCCTGCTGCAGTCGGGCAGGGGTTACAACCTGGCGGGCCTGGCGGCCGCCTGCGGCTGCTGCACGCGAACGATGCAGCGCGACCTCTCATACTGGCGCGAGTTGGGTGTGCCGATCGACTATGAGACCGACCGCAAATCCTATGTGCTGGCGGGGCCTCTTCCGTTCAAAGTGCTGGATATGACCGTGGCCGAGGCAACGGCCATCGCGCTGGCCGAGGGTTCCGCCATCGCGTCGGGCGGGCTGAGGATTGAGGACGGAATCTCCAGCGCGTTTGACAAGATCCGCGGCCTGGTGCCGGAGGAAGTCGCGGAGCGGCTTGACGGCATCCGGTCGTCGCTTCTGACGGTGGGTGAGGCGCGACGGGATTACTCGCACGCGCCGCTGACGGCCTTGCTGGATGCCTGCCGGCGCGGCTATACCGTTTCCATCGATTACAACTCCGTCTCCACCGGGCGGCGAACGCGGATGATCGAACCATACCGCGTGGCATACCTGAACGGGTTCTGGATGGTGATCGCCCGGGACCCGGAGCACAATGACGTGCGAAAATTCGCACTGGACCGGATTCACGCGTGCGCGTTCCCGCGCCCGGACCGGCCGTTCAAGATCCCTCAAACATGGTCCCTCACCGAGTTCACGGCCGGATCCGTGGGTGTTCTCCGCGGGGATAAAGCCGAGATATGCCTCCGGTTCGAGCCCGAGGCGGCGCAGTACGCACGATCGCGCCTGTGGCGGTTCCCGCACGAGATTACGGAGGACCCGACCGACGGGTCCGTGCAGGTGCGCGGGACGGTCGCGGGGCTCGAGGAGATCACCTGGGAGGTTCTCCGCTGGGGCCGCTATGTGACCGTGCTCGAGCCTCCGGAGCTGAGAAACAAGGTCGCCGATGAGGCGCGACTCATTGCCTCAAAATATGACAGCGACCAAGCCTTGCAGCACGAAACGGTGCCGCGGTACTAGCCCATGGTACCTTATTCCCCTTACGTCCTCAACGGGTGCTAGAGTAACGTAGGAATGGGAGCCATGCCGCAAGCATTCCTTTGAGCTTGCCTTCTATTGGGGTCCCGCCAGGAGCCACCGAGTGACCGATTTTGTTCCGTACACACCGGACGATTTTGCCCATAGCCCATTTGTGCTCTTCTACGAGGTAACGAGGGCCTGCGACCTTGTTTGCGCCCATTGCCGGGCGTGCGCGCAGCCCAAGCGCCATCCGCACGAACTCACCCATGAGCAGTCGGAACAACTGCTCACCCAGATAGCCTCTTTTCCCAAGCCGCCCGTGCTGATCTTCACCGGCGGGGACCCGATGAAGCGCGAGGACATTTTTGACCTCGTCCGCTTCGCGGTTGACAAGGGCCTCAGCACCGCGATGACGCCGTCGGCGACGCCGCTGGTAACGCACGAAGCCATCCTGAAGCTAAAGGAAGCCGGTCTGACGCGACTGGCGCTGTCCATTGACGCGGCGGATGCGACGACGCACGACTCCTTCCGCGGCGTGCCCGGTTCCTTTGACCGCACGATCGAGATACTGAACGACGCGCACAGCGTTGGCCTGCCGATTCAGGTTAATACCACGATCACGCGGCGCAACGTGGACCAGGTCGATGCCATGGCGGAATTGTTCGGGCAGTTGGGGATCGTTCTGTGGTCGATTTTCTTCCTCGTTCCGGTAGGCCGCGGGCTTTCCGAGGAGCGTGTTCCGGCGGAGAAGTATGAAGAAGTATTTGAGCGCATGTGGTATCACGCTCAGCACCAGAAGTACAGCCTCAAGACCACCGAGGCGCACCACTACCGCCGCTTCGTTCTGGAGCGGATGGGCAACCCGCAGTATCAGCCGAGCGGGCCGGCGCCGGGCCGCATTCAGCGCGCCCCGCTGGGCGTGAACGACGGGAAGGGCGCGATGTTCGTGAGCCATACGGGGACGGTTTTCCCCAGCGGGTTTATGCCCATCCGCTGCGGCAAGTTCCCGGAGCAAAGCGTCGTTGATGTTTACCAGAACAGCGAAACCATGCAGTTGCTGCGCGACGGCGATCTGCTCAAGGGAAAATGCGGGGCTTGCGAATACCGCCAGATCTGTGGCGGAAGCCGCGCGCGTGCCTATGCGGTCACACAGGACCCTCTGGCGAGCGAACCCGATTGTGTGTATGTGCCCAAGGTCTGGAGGGAGATGGAAGAATGCTTAGCGTAAGCAACCTGCTGTGCGATCACGCCGCCGGAAACGAGCGGCTTCGATATGGCCATATCCGTGGCGGGAAAGATGGCAACCTCGTTGACATCGACGGTTTCGGCGGCGCGCCGCGCCCCGTGGTGGTGTGGGCCGTCACGAAGGCGTGCAACCTCCGCTGCGTGCACTGTTACGCGTCCGCCGGGGCCGACCCCGCGCCGAACGAACTGAGCCACGCTGAAGGCATCGCGCTGCTGGACGACCTTAAGGCGTTCAACGTGCCGGCGGTCCTTTTTTCGGGGGGAGAGCCGCTTTCCCGCGCCGACACGCCGGAATTGATCGGGTACGCCCAGTCGATCGGCATTTCCTGCACCCTCTCGACCAACGGGCTGCTCATCGACGACGCCATGGCGGACCGTCTCCAGGCGCTGGGCCTGACATACGTCGGGATAAGCCTCGACGGCACCCGTCCGCGCCACGACAAACTCCGCGGCATGATGGGCGCCTACGACGGCACCCTGGCCGCCATCGACCGCTGCCGGGCCCGCGGCATCAAGGTTGGCGTCCGGTTCACGGTTCACGCTTTGAACCAGGAGGACCTGGATCCGCTCTTCGACATCTGCCTGGAGCACGACGTGCAGCGGTTGTGCGTCTACCATCTGGCTTATTCGGGCCGGGGCGAGGGCATGACGCGCGTCGACCTGTCCGCGGAGCAGACACGGACGGTTGTGGACCGGATTTTCGAGCGTACGCAGCAGTACCACGATGCCAACTACCCGCTGGAGGTCCTGACGGTTGGCAACCACGCGGATGCGGCCTACGTTCTGATGCACCTCGAGAAGAGCGATCCGGCCCGGGCGGCCCAGGTGCGCGAGCGCTTGCGGGGCACCGGCGGCAACAGGAGCGGGTGCAACATCTCCGCCATCGATCCGATCGGGGACGTCCATTACGATCAGTTCTCGTGGCACTACACCTGCGGGAATGTGCGCGACGCGAAGTTCAGCGAGATCTGGTCGCAAGCCACGGATGAGCGACTGGCCATCATGCGGGACCGGCGCGCGTATCTGCCGGAGAAGTGCCAATCGTGCCGCTTTGTGGACGTGTGCAACGGGAATTTGCGCACACGGGCCGAATCGGCGACCGGAGACTGGCTTGGAATGGACCCAAGTTGCTATCTAACTGATAGTGAGGTAGCCGCGTCCGCCGCGGAGACCGCCGCAGGATATGTGACTGCCTCGTAGCGTCGCCAATCTCGGCGAATGCATACTCGAAGGAGGATTGTCAGATGAACTGTCGTCTCGCCCTGACGCTGGGACTGGCCCTCATGGCCAGCGCCGCAATGGCCCACCCGAACTTTGTGGGGACTTTCAAACAGAAGTACCCCGCTCCCGCGGGTTCGGCCCTCGCAAAAGCCACCTGTGCGATCTGCCACGTCGGCTTTACGCCGAAACTGAATCCTTACGGAGTTGACCTTCAGAAGGCGCTGCGCGCCGACAAGACGAAGACGCTGAGCGCTGCCGAGCTGGCCAAAGTTGAGAAGCTGGATTCGGACAAAGACGGCGCCAAGAACATCGTCGAGATCAAGGCGGGCACGCTGCCCGGTGACGCGAAGTCCAAGCCCGGGGCGGTAAAGCCCAAGGCGAAGGCAAAGGCGCCGAAGAAGAAGTAAGGCATCGTCCTGACATCCAACGCCCGCGACCGGTATAGCCGGCAGGCCGAGCCAGTCAGCACCATGTCCGGCTGCATCGGCGACCCTGTGGCGGGCAAATCATCCCGAGCCGGAACCATCTACCGATGGGCGCCGGCCACCGGCCAGCGGCGCGCGTTGGCCCCTTCCCGCGGAGCAAGCATTTGAGAACGATTCGTACGGTATTGACGATCGGATTCGCGGCAATTACAGCGACGTCCTTCGCGCTTCCGGCATTTCTGACCACTTTCCAGGCGACGTACAAGGCGCCGAAGGGTTCCGCCTTGGAGTCGGCTGGGTGCAAGACGTGTCACGTTGGGAGTACGACGAAGCGAAACCCCTACGGCCAGGACGTGGAGAAGGCGATGGCGGCCTTGAAGTCCAAGAAGGTGACGGCCGAAGTTCTGAAGAAGGTCGAGCTGCTCGATTCTGACAAGGATGGCGTCACGAACATCGCTGAGATTACCAAGGGCACGCTTCCGGGAGACCCCAAGAGCAAGTAGCCAACAGGCAACCGTCTGGCGCAGGAATGGCGGAGCGGAGGACCTCGCGTTTGTGAGGCCCACCGCTCCGCCTTTTCCTGTTTCAGGCCCCGCATGGACCCCCGGGGGCGGCTAATGTGAGAGGCGGCGCTCCGAGCTCCGCCGCGGACACGGTCTGAGTGCGCGGCTCGCGACGAATGTGCGTCGGGGGCGCTTGGCGCGGGGGTACCTGAGTACTGCCGGGTGGCCTCATTTTCCCTAGTCTGATGGCCGCTTTCAGCTTTTCTTACTTCTCGCAGGCCTGTTAGACTTTGGTTATCAGTCAGGCGAATCGCATTTATCGCCTCGACAGGCAGCCTTCCGGTTGCCGCGCTTATCCCTGCGAACGGATCAGATTGTCCGCGTTGTCAACCCGTCATGAGATCGGACACGGGTATTTCATCTCTCAGGCGGAAATGGCCTGAGGCTTTGCCCCCAGATACGAGGGATCGGCGTAACATCGATCAAAGTCCGGCGCGCCGCTCCAGGCTGCGCAGACAATCAACCGCATTGAAGGGGATTCTGATGAACAAGTCTCGTTTCGTGATGACGCTCGCCCTGGCCACCGTTGCGGGCACGACCCTGGCCCTGCCGCCGTTTGTCGGCGATTTCCAGAAGACGTACAAGGTTCCGGCAGGCTCCGCCCTCGCGAAGGCCAATTGCGCGACGTGCCACATTGGGATGACCCCCAAACTGAACCCGTACGGCCAGGATTTGAAGAAGGCTATGGCCACTTTGAAGACCAAAAAGCTCACGGCCGACGTTCTGAAGAAGATCGAGAAGCTCGATTCGGACAAGGACGGCGTGAAGAACGGCGTCGAGATCAAGAAGGGCACCCTCCCGGGAGATCCCAAGAGCAAATAACCGCCGCCCGGACGTGTTCCGGGTATCGAATGGGGGGAATGCGGGGGCCGGGTATCCGGCTTCCGCGGGCTTGCCAGGCTCCCGCTTCCCACCATCTGAATGCCACGCGCAAGGCCCGGTAAGCCTACGGACACCTCGCCAGACGCCGGCCACATCGGGGTGGAGAGCCCCGGCCCCAGGCTGCCTCATTTCGCGTTTTCAAACCGCAGGGAAGCATAATGCCTCAAATTTACCGCCGGCCACGCACGTGGCTCGTCTACGCGCTTGCCGGCTGCACCGGCGTCGCGTTGTTGTTCGGCCCCAGGGTGTCGGGGCAGCAGGCCTCCGCGACACCGCCCATCCCGCGCGATGATGTGAAAGCCTGTCTGGCGTGCCACGAACAGGCCATGTCGGACACCGTGAAAGCGGTGAACGCGGCCGGGCTGCAGACGTCCCCGCACAAAGAGCTGAAGTGCCAGGACTGCCATCAGAGCATCACTTCGGCGCCGCACACGCCGGCCATGGTCAAACAGAAGGCGCAATGCGTTTCGTGCCATGGCAACCAGATGGCCGGCAGCGTCATGACGGACCACCCGAAAGACTACGCGATCAGCGTGCATGCCCGCCCGGACAAAGTGGCGGGCGACCACCCGACCTGCGTCATCTGCCACGGGGGAGGCGATCCGCACGCGGTGGTGGCCGTCTCCTCGTTGACGGCCAAGGACAAGGCGGAGCTTTGCAGCAAGTGCCATAGCCAGAAGGACCGTATGGCCCGCTACGGCGTCGACCCGGACGCGGTTTCCTCCTACAACGAGAGTTTTCACGGAAAGGCGCTCCTCCGGTTCGACCTGCCGAACGTCGCTACCTGCACCAACTGCCATCACGCGCACGACGTGCTGTCTCCGAAGAACGCCGGCGCATCGACCAATCGCGCCAACGTTGCGGCCACCTGCGGAGGCTGCCATAAGGGCGCCAAGGTGAATTTCGCCATGTCCGGGGCAAATCACCTGCGGCTCAAAGCGAAGGAATCCCGCGTTATCCTCTGGGAACTGTGGTTCTTCAAGATCTTCGTGTTCAGCACGCTGTTCATGATGATCCTGGGTGTGGCGCTGGACCTTCGCCGCAAGGTGTTCACGCGGGGGCACGTTCCGTCCGCCGGGAAACCGGTGAGCGTGCTCGTGGCGCTCGGGTTCATGTTCACCGCCGCGGCCCTGGCTGTCGCGACGGCGGGCATCCCCGGGGCGCGAAAGTGCGCTATCGCCGCCGTGGTGTCGATGGTTCTGGCCTTCGTGGTTTATTACAGCCGCAAACGGCCGGTCCAGGCGCCGACGCCGACGAGAACCTACCCGAGGCTGTCCGTGGTTCTGCGATGGCAGCACGCGATTCTGATGACCAGCTTCACGATGCTGGCGATCACGGGGCTTCCCATGCGGTTCGCCAGCGTGTCCTGGGTTGGAAGCGTGTACGTTCTCTTCGGCGGCCTGGCCGGCGCACGAGGCGTCCATCGTTTCTGGGCCCTGCTGATGATCTTCACCGCGGTGTGGCACATCGCCTACCTGCTGCTCCAGTGGAAACGCTCCGGCTTCTCCCGCAAGAACTGGACGATGCTACCGAATTTGCAGGACGTGCGGGACTTCATCGGAGTGTCGAAGTACTACCTGGGGATCACGCACGAGGAGCCGGCGTTCGGCCGGTACCAGTTCCGTGAGAAGATGGACTACATGGCGGAGTACTGGGGCGTGCCGGTGATGGTGCTCTCGGGATTCGTGATGTGGTTCCCGATTTACTGGGGCAACCTCCTTCCCGAGTCGGCGTTGTCGTTCGCATACATCGCCCACTCGTACGAAGCCACCCTGGCGTTCCTGGCGATCATCACGTGGCACATGTACAACGCTCACTTCAACCCGGATGTCTTCCCCGCGAATAACGTGTTCTACACCGGCACGCTGACCGAGGAACAGATGCGCAGGGAGCACCCGCTTGAACTGGAGCAATTGCTCCGGGCCGAGAACGCGTCCGGCGCCGACAAGCCCGAGGCGAAGGATCCGCCGAGTCACGGGCCGGACCCGGCCGCCTAGACCGAACCGCTCGCCCCGGATGGCGCCGCCCAACGGCGCCATCCGGGGCGAACGTTCTACCGCACCCTGCCCGCGTCCCGCGCTCCCTTAAGCCGGCGGCGGCCTGTTGCCTTCCATTCCGTTGTACATCCCAGACTGATGCGTCGATGGCAGTAAATGGACAAGGTGTATCAATGAAGACGCCGATCCCGATCACATTCCGCGGCCTCAGCACCGTTTTCGGACTACTGATCGCCGCTTGCGGCGCCCTTTCCCGGCCGGCGCCGGGCATCAGCGTCCGTACCGCCCATTCCGCCGCCCCGGCCGGCTTCATCGAAATCCGCGGCCTCCGCGCGGGGCCGTTCAACCCGGCGAACTGGAAGGCCGGCGCGCTGAACCTCGTGCCGGACGTTCGAGACCCGATCCTTCCGCCGGCGGCCGGACCATTCCGCAATATTTACGCGCCGACCATCGTCCGGGAGAGAGCCGGCTATCGCGTTTTCTACGGTGGGTGGGACGGCAGCGATACGGGAAACGACCGCATATACTCCGTGACCGCGGACCCCGGCTTCCTGCATTGGAGCCACCGGTCGCTGGTGATCGACAACGGCCCGTTCATCCACGTGAACAACTGTTCCGCGGTGCGGATGCCGGACGGTTTGGTCACCATGTTGACAACCTGTTTCCCGGTTGGCGACAACACGAACAAGCCGGGCGTGTTTGCCAGCCCGGATGGCGTTACATTCAACGGCGCTTCACCTTATGTGCCCCGCACGAGTGATCTCGTCTCGATGTCCGGTTACGCGACGTTCGATAAAGCCGATATCAACGGCATGAACGCCCTGCTTCGCGACGAAGCGGCCTGGCGTGTGTACTTCGGCGATTTCGCGAACTTCGGGCAGGTGTTCCGGGCATCTAGCATGGATGCCGTCCACTGGACCTTCGACGGTCCCGTGGTGAAGGCGGCGATGATGGTGAACGATGTGAAACCGTTCGCGTTTGGCGGCAAGACGTGGTACGTCATGCTTCTGCACCAGAACGGCGATCGCGTGTCGGCGTCAGTTTCGACGGACGCGGGCGCATTTCCGGCGCCCCGGACGCTATTCAAGAACGAAGGCCCTCAAGACCGGTACATCGTCGCGTGCGGCCTCGTGACGGACAGCAAGGCAGCCTATGGCGTCTTGTACGGCGCCGGCGCGGTGAAATCGCTCGATCAGAACCGCATATTCGCGCGGTGGCTGCAGAAGCGGGTGACGCTGAAGGTCGGCGCGGTCGATATTTCGTCCGGCGCCCGCGCCCTGGGGCCGGACCGCCTGCGCATCCGTCTCCCGGACGGCGTGACGGGCATGACCGGCACGTTGATCCTTCACTCGGAGGATGGCGTGACACCGCTGGGCCGGCTCGGCGGCGTCAAACTTCGGGCGGGCGACGCGCTGACGGTAACCTGCGCGCCCTCGCGCAAACGGTCACGGCGACACTGAGACATATCCTGATAGCACAGCCAGGGAGGCGCTGAACAATTGAGCCTGTATCCACGCAACACAACACCCACTCTCGACGCCGGGCTTTTCCGGCAGCCCACCGCGGAGTATCGCGGCGCTCCGTTCTGGGCCTGGAACAATCGCCTGGACATCCCGCAACTGCGCCGTCAGATCGACGCTTTCAAGCGGATGGGGTTCGGCGGCTTCCATATGCACCCGCGCACCGGGCTGGACACCGAGTACCTGTCGGATGAGTTCATGGACGCGGTGAAGGCGTGCGTGGACAAGGCGAAATCGGAGTCGATGCTGGCGTGGCTGTACGACGAAGACCGATGGCCTTCGGGGTTCGCGGGCGGGCTGGTGACCCGGGACGAGAAGTATCGCGCGCGCTGCCTCGTGTTCACAACGACACTGGGCCCGACGCCACCGCTGGCGTCATTCGATGTGGGCCTCACGGACGGCCGCCTGGCGTTCGCGCGCCGGTGCGTTCCCGGAGAAGCCAACTCGTCGGGATACCGCACATGGCACGCCTACCTGAGAACGTCCGAAGAAAGCACCTGGCATAACAACCAGACGTATGTGGACACGTTGTCCCGAGCGGCGATCCAGCGCTTCGTGGAAGTGACGCACGAGCGCTATCTGGAGTGCGTGGGCGAGGAATTTGGCAAGACGGTGCCGGCGATATTCACGGACGAGCCGCAATTCACCCACAAGTCGTCGCTCCGTTACGCCGAGGACACGAATGATCTGGTGATACCCTGGACGGACGACCTCCCGGACACGTTCGCCAAAGCGTACGGCTTCCGCATCGAGGACCATCTGCCGGAGCTGTTCTGGGACATCTACGACGGACGGCCTTCGCGAGCGCGGTACCTCTATCACGACCATGTGTGCGAGCGTTTCGCCGAAGCGTTCGCCGATACCATCGGAGACTGGTGCGCCGACCATGGCATCGCCCTGACGGGCCACATGATGGAGGAGCCGACGCTGGGGTCGCAAACCCGGTGCCTGGGCGAGGCGATGCGCTCGTACCGCGGTTTCCAGCTTCCGGGCATCGACCTGTTGTGCGACAATCGCGAGTACACAACGGCCAAGCAGGCGCAGAGCGCGGCACATCAGTACGGCCGGCCCGGAGTGTTGAGCGAACTCTATGGCGTCACAAACTGGGATTTCGATTTCGTCGGGCACAAGGCGCAGGGCGACTGGCAGGCGGCGCTGGGGATCACCGTGCGCGTGCCGCACCTGTCACTCGTCTCGATGGCGGGCGAGGCCAAGCGGGACTACCCGGCATCGATCAGTTACCAGTCACCGTGGCACGAAGAGTACCCGCTGGTGGAGGACCACTTCGCGCGGCTGAACACGGTCCTGACACGGGGCAGGCCGGTCGTCCGCGTGGGGGTGATCCACCCGATCGAATCGTACTGGCTTTGCTTCGGACCGCTGGAGCAGACTTCCGCCGAACGTGAGGAGCGCGAGACGGCGTTCAAGAATATCACTGAGTGGCTGCTTTTCGGCCTTGTGGATTTCGATTTCATCTGCGAATCCCTTTTGCCTTCGCTCAACGAAGCGCAGAGCGGCAACCGGTTCACAGTGGGCGAGATGGCGTATGACGTGGTGGTCGTTCCCGCCATGCGCACGATCCGGGCGACAACCCTGGAGCGTCTCGAAGCTTTCGCCGGCGCGGGCGGAACGGTTGTCTTCGCCGGCGAGGTACCGACTCTGGTGGACGCGGTACCGTCGCCGCGGCCCGGGAACCTGGCGAAGCGCTGTCCGGCGGTGGACATGACGCGGACGGCGGTGCTCGCCGCCGTTGAGCCGTACAGGGAGTTCGGCGCCCGGCACTCCGATGGATCGGAAGCGGACTCGCTGCTTCACCAGATACGGGCCGACGGGGACTATCGCCACGTATTCGTGTGCAACTCGGACAAACGGGCCCGCCGAGACGGGATGCGCCTGGAGTTCGGCGGGGAATGGGCCGTCACGGAGATGGGCACGATGAGCGGCGAGATGCGTCCGCTCAACGCGGCGTACGCCGGCGGCAAGACCATCCTCGCCCACGACTTCCCCGCTCACGGCAGCCTGCTGCTGACACTGGAACGCGGCCGCCGCGAAGGCCCCGGGCCGGATGCTCCAGCGTGGACCGAAGTCGGCCGGTTGGCCGACCCGGTTCCGGTAACGCTGTCCGAGCCCAATGTCCTGCTTTTGGATCAGCCGGAATACCGGTTTGACGGCGGCGAGTGGCAGGGGCGCGAGGAAATTCTGCGCATCGAGAACGCTGCCTTGGGCCATTTTGGACTGCCCGGAAACACCGGCAGCATCGCCCAGCCGTGGACGGACCGTTCCCCGGCGCCCGTCCTCGGCACGCTGGACCTTCGCTACACGGTTGACTGTGACGTTGCCGTGGGAGCGCCGTCGCTGGCGCTGGAAGACCCGGAACACACGACGATTACGGTGGACGGAGCGGTGGTTCCGGCCAGGGTGACCGGTTGGTGGGTGGACGAGGCGATCAAGACGGTTGAGTTGCCGCCATTGCCCGCGGGAACGCACGAACTGACGCTGAGTATTGCCTACACGCGCAAGTCGGTTGTGGAGGCGGCGTATCTGCTGGGGGATTTCGGCGTGGAGGTCCGAGGGCGTCACGCCCGGGTGACGGCTCCGGTGCGGGAACTGGCGTTTGGCGACTGGACGACGCAGGGCCTGCCTTTCTACGCCGGCAACGTGGCTTACCACTGCAGGTTCACGGCATCGGGAAGCCGGATGGCGCTGCGGGCGCGGCGGTTCCGCGCGCCGCTTCTCCGGGCTTGTCTCGACGGCGCCGATGCCGGACCGATCGCCTTTGACCCGTATCGCGTCGAATTCGGCCGATTGGAACCGGGCGACCACACGCTTGATATCATAGCGTATGGCAACCGGTTCAACGCGCTCGGAATGCTTCACAACGCCAATGAGTCCGTGCCATGGGCCGGTCCCGGATCGTGGCGCGTCTCCGGAGACGATTGGGCCTACGAATACCAACTGCGCCCCGCGGGCATCCTCGTTGCGCCGACGATCGAAGCGGCGAAATCGTGATGCGCCGGGCCGTACCGAGTTGCACAACGGGGCGGGTTTCGCCGAAACTGGAGTGGGCGGTTCGTTCGACGATCGCCCGGTGCGCCCCCGCGCCAAGCTGAGAAACCATCACGGCCGCGTACGGCTGTGCGACCAGGGGAGAACCCACGATGCATTTTGAATCTCGCAGGATACTTGCTGTTGTCGCCGGGCTTTCGTGCCTCGGCCTGTCGGCGTGCCAGCCCAAACCGAAGGCGGCGCCTTCCGGGGCAAAGCGCTACAAGGTGGGGTTCGCCAACCTGCAGGAGGATATGCCGTTCGCGGTGCGCGTCCGCGAGGGCATCCAGAAGGCGGCGAAGGACGCGGGCAACATCGACCTCATCTGCGCGGACAACCGCCTGGACGGCAAGGTGGCGATGGACAACGCCAACAACTTCATCACCCAGCAGGTGGACGGCGTGATCGAGTTCCAGACCGACGCGGAGTTCGGCAAGGAGATCATGCGCAAATTCAACGAGGCGCACATCCCGGTGATCGCGATCGACATCCCGATGCCCGGCGCCACGTTCTTCGGTGTGAACAATTACCCGGCGGGACACATGGCCGGCGCGAACCTCGGCAACTGGATTAAGGCGAACTGGGGCGGCAAGGTGGACAACCTGGTGATGCTGGAATTGCCGCAGTCGGGCAAAGTGCCGGCGGAGCGCCTGCGCGGCGAGCGCGAGGGCCTGGAGAGCGTGGTGGGCAAGTTTGCGGAGCCGAACGTAGTGCACCTGGACAGCAAGAATACGCTGGAGACAGCTCGGGCCCTGGTTGCGGATACGCTGACCCGTCTGCCGAACGCGCACCACATCGCCGTGGTCTGCATCAATGACGACACGGCGCTTGGCGCGATCAATGCGGCAGAAGCGGCCGGACGGAAGAACGATATCGCCGTTTGCGCGGTGGACGCGAGCGATCGTGGCCGCGAGGAGATACGCAAACCGGGCAGCCCCCACAAGGGCAGCACGGCGTCGTTCCCGGAGAAGTACGGTGAGCACATCATCCCCGTTCTTCTGCAGGGCATGCAGGGCAAGAAGATGCCGGAGTCTTTCTACACCACCCACATCGTCATGACCAAGGACAACGTGGACAAGTACTACCCGAATGACAAGAAACAGGGCTGAGATCCGAGGGCTGAGGGCCGAGACACTGCTTCCCGAACCTCAGCCCGCACCCCTCAGCCCTCAGCCCTGACCATGCCTAGTCTCTTGGAAATGAACGGCATCCGCAAGTCTTTTGCGGGCGTGCCGGTTTTGCACGGCGTCGATCTCACGCTTTACGCGGGGGAGACGCTGGCGCTCCTTGGCGGCAACGGCGCCGGGAAGTCAACGCTCATCAAGATTCTGAACGGTGACTACACGAAGGACGCCGGGACGATTACGATTGACGGCGTCGAGTGCGCCTTCCGGTCGCCCGCGGACGCGGAAAGCGCCGGTGTTCAGGTCATCTACCAGGAACTCAACTACGCGCCGGACCTGAGCGTGGCGGAGAACGTGCTGCTGGGCAACCTGCCGCGCCGGCGCGGCCCGCTCGGCAGGTTCGTCGTCGATTGGCAGGCCGCCTATCGCCGCGCGGGAAGCCTTCTGGAGGCTCTGGAAGCCGACGTCGATCCCCATGCGCTGATGCGACAACTAACGGTGGGGAAGCAGCAGATCGTGGAGATCGCGCGGGCTCTGTCCAAGGAGGCCCGCATCCTGGTGATGGACGAACCGACGGCGGCGCTGACGCCTCGGGAGGTGAGGCTGCTTTTCGCGACCATTGAGCGCCTCCGCGCCCAGGGCGTGGGCGTGATCTTCATATCGCACCGCCTCGATGAGGTGGAGGAGATCGCGCAGCGGGTGCTGGTTTTGCGCGACGGCCAAGTCGCTGGGGAAGCGCACATGGACTCGGTGAGCCGCAACGATATCGTCACGATGATGATCGGCCGCGATCTGGAGACGATCTATCCCGCCCGCCGCGCGACCACCGGTGAGACAGTGCTGGAGTTGCGGCAGTTCGCGCGCAGGGGATCGTTCTCCGGCGTTGACCTCACTGTACGGGCGGGGGAGATCGTCGGCCTGTTCGGCCTCCTGGGGGCCGGGCACGAGGAGCTGATCCGCTCCGTGTTCGGGGCGGAGACGGCGGATTCCGGCAGCCTGTTCGTGGCGGGGAGGTGCGTGGACGTGGCTTCGCCGCGCGATGCCCGCCGCGCGGGAATCGGCCTCGTGCCTCAGGACCGCAAGACGGACGGACTCTTCCAGGTGATGTCGGTGACGGACAACATCACGGTTTCCAACTGGGAAGCGGTGGCGCCCGGCGGAGTGTTTCGCGCGGCGCGGCAGACGGATTGCGCCCGCAGATGGATCGACAGGCTCGGCATCGTGCTGGCCACGGGGCCGCGGCAGGAGGCGCGGACGCTGAGCGGCGGCAATCAGCAGAAGATGGTTCTCGGGCGCTGGCTGGAGGCCGGAACGCGCGTGCTGCTGCTGGCCGAGCCGACGCGCGGCGTGGACGTCGGCGCGCGCGCCGATATCTACCGCGTCCTCGAGGATTTCCGCGAACAGGGGCTGGCGATTGTGCTCGTTTCGTCCGATATTGAAGAGGTGCTCGCGCTGAGCGACCGAGTACTCGTCTTCCGGAAGGGCCGCGTTGCGCGCGAGTTCGCCCGCGAGGAGGCGACCCAGGCCACCGTGATGTCCGAAGCAGCCGGAGAGCGTCCGCAATGACCGCGAAACCCCAGAGTATATCTTTCAACAAACGAAGCCGCCTATCGTCGATGGACGCCATCGGCCTGGTGGGTATTTACCTGATCCTCCTGGTCTTTCTGGCGATCCGGGCGCCGTTTTTCCTCACCGCGTACAATTTCCTGAACATCCTCGTCGCGGTTTCGACGATAGGCATCATCAGCGTGGCGATGACGATGGTGATCGTTTCAGCGGGAATCGACCTGAGTGTCGGTTCTGTGGTCGCGCTGTCCGGCGTGGCCATCGCCCATGTCGGGCACGGCCGCTCCGTCTGGCTGGGGGTTTTCGCGGCGCTTTGCGTTGGCCTGATTGTCGGCGCCGTCAACGGCCTGTCGGTGACGAGGCTCCGCATCAACCCGCTGATCGCAACCCTCGGCACGATGTCGATCGCGCGGGGACTGGCGTTCGTTTTTTCGGGCGGCCTGACGCAGAGCATCACCGATGACGCCTTCGGCTGGCTGGGGCGCGGGTTCGTTTACGGAGTGCCGTTTCACGTTCTGGTGATGGCGCTGATGTTCATCATCGCCGCGTGGGTGATGCGGCACACCGTATTTGGCCGCAGCGTCTACGCCATCGGCGGGAACGAGCAGGCGAGCCGCCTGGCCGGCCTGCCGGTGCAGAAGGTGCAGATGGCGGTGTTCGTGCTGTGCGGCCTCTGCGCGGCGCTGGGTGGTGTGTTCCAGGCTTCGCAACTGGGCGCGGCGGCGCCGGCGGCGGCGAACGGGATCGAGATGAGCGTCATCGCGGCCGTCATCCTCGGGGGTACGAGCCTCAGCGGAGGAAAAGGCACCATCTGGGGAACCCTGCTGGGCGTTCTGATCATGGGCACCCTCAACAACGGCCTCAATCTGATGCAGTTGTCGAGCTACTGGCAGGACGTGGCGCGTGGCTCCGTGCTGCTGCTGGCGGTCGGACTGGATCAGTTGCGGTTGAGGCTGGCAGAACGATAGACGAAACGATGAGCGATGAGCGATGAACGATGAGCGATGAGCGATGAACGATGAGCGATGAACGATGAGCGATGAATGATGAACGATGAGCGATGATTGGTCCACCGTATTGAGGGGCTGTCTGATCCGGAAATGCCGCTGCCGGCCCGACACTGAAGTGCCGGTCTGAACGGCCTGCGGCCGATCGTCCTTCGGACGAAGATGGCTGGCAGCAATGATGAGGCTGGAGGTTCTGACGGGCGCTCAGATTCCTCGTGTATCGCTCCTTCTTCGTCGTTTCCGGAGTTACACAATATCGAAACGCCGCCGGCTATCGGCGCGCACTTTTGGGGAGGACCCTATTCTTGGCTGATTCCGATAAAAAGGGCTTTTCGCTCTACGTACGTCTCTCGATGATGATGTTCCTCCAGTTTGCCGTCTGGGGCGCATGGTCCGTGATGATTGCGAACCACATGGAGAGCAACCTCCATTTTGACGGCAAGCATATCTCTTACGTGTTCGGGACCACCGCATTCGGCGCCATCATCTCGCCGCTGATCGCGGGCTGGATCGCCGACCGGTACATGCCGAACCAGATCTACACCGGCCTTTCCCATCTCGTCGGCGCCGGACTGCTGTACTGGGCCTGGTTCATCAGCGCGCCGGTGGCGGCGGGCGTAACGGCTCCATTCTGGCCGCTTGAGATCACGATGATCGTATACGCGATCTTCTACTTCCCGACGATCGGCCTCACAAACGCCATTGCCTTCCACCACATGGGCGACTCCAACAAGTTCGGGCTGATCCGTGTTTGGGGCTCACTCGGCTGGATTGCCGTGCAGACCGGCCTTGGTTTCTACCTGATACACTGGAACAACCTGGGCGTGGCTCAGGGTCTGTCTCAGGGTATGGTCCAGGACGCGGCAAAGCAGTTGGGGCAGGCGCTGGGAAACCTTCACAGCCGCGACTGCCTGATGATCGCCACTGTGGCCTCCGTGCTTATGGGCTTTTACAGCTTCACGCTTCCCAACACGCCTCCGGCGAAGAACGCGAAGAACCCCTACGCGTTCCTGGAGGCGTTCAAACTCACCGAGAACCGGAACTTCGCCGTGCTGCTCATCATCTCGTTCATCGTGGCGATTGAGCTGCCGTTCTACTACAACCTGACCAGCCTGTTCCTCGCCAACCCGACGATACAGAACGGAATCGGGCTTGGGGCGGGCAAAGCGCAGTTCTACATGACGTTCGGCCAGTGGGGCGAGGTCGCTATGATGGCGCTCCTCTACCCGATGATCCGTTGGGGAGGCATCCGCTGGACGATCTTCCTCGGGATCCTCGCATGGCCGGTCCGTTATGCCATTTTCTCCCTCGGCCACCCCACGTGGCTGGTGATCGCGTCGCTTCCGCTGCACGGCATATGCTACGCGTTCTTCTTCGCGGGCGGTATGATCGCCGTTGAGCGCCTCGCCCACAAGGACATCAAGGCCAGCGCCCAGGGACTCATCGTCTTCGCCACCAACGGCCTCGGCATGCTGGTTGGGCATTTCCTGTCCGGCCAGATTCACGACCGCATGGCGTACAATGTGGTCGATCCCGCCACGGGACAGACTCTCATCGCGCACCACTGGGCGGGCGTCTTCGCGGTGCCGATTGTGGTCACGGTCATCGCGGGAATCGCCTTCCTGATCCTGTGGGACGAGAAGCAATATCAGAAGGATACCGCGATCATCGCCGCGGAGCCTGTCGAAGCAACCGCGTAATCGGCCAACCGATTATCGTCTTCGCGGAGCCTTCGGCGCGTGCCGAAGGCTCCGCCTACATGAGATAAGGCAGAATCATGAACGTCAGTGTTACGCGCCTGTCGGGCGCCATCCTTGTCGCGCTTATGGCCTGGCCGAGCGGCGCGCTCGGTGAAGGCCTCCCGGCCTCCTCCTCCGGTGTAGCGGTGGACCTGGAAGCCGCCACGGGACGTTACACCGTTACCTCGAACAAGCCTGACTTCACTTTCAGCGGGAAGCTGTCTGCCGCGCCCTCCAACGTCACCACGAAGTCCGGGCGCGATTCCGCGGGCAGGTACGACGAGATATCGTTTCAGTGGATGCAGGACGGCCGCATCGACGGCTCGATCAGGCGATATCGGGACAGGCCCATCGCGCTCTTCACGTGGCGGACCGGTGAGGCAAACCAGGCCTCGCCCATCGCCTTCCCGTCATTCACGGAGATCCCGCAGGGGCTGAACGTCCTCTCGTACAGGGACGTGAATTTCTCACCGTTCGCTTTCGCTCCGGAGAAGGGCAGCACGCCGTGGGTGCTCTTCGATGGGAACGGGAACACGGCGGTTGTGTCTCCCGCGGCGAACTTCATGACCGCCAGCATGACCGGCGACGCGAAATCCGAAATCACCTGCGCGATCGACGCTAGAGTGGCCAACCTGCCGAAGGGCTTCACGCATAAGACAATGCTTGCCTTTGGCCAAGGGATCAACGCGACGTGGGAAGCGTGGGGCAAGGGGCTGACCGACTTCGTGGGGGTGAAGCGGCCCGCCTATGATGCAGATTTCTACCTGAAGCACCTGGGGTACTGGACCGACAACGGCGCTGCCTACTACTACAACTACGACAAAGCCCTCGGGTATGAAGGCACGCTTCTGGCGGTCCGCGACGAGATGCAGCGGTTGGGCATCCCCATCCGGTACGTTCAGTTGGACAGCTGGTGGTACCAGAAGACGACGGTCAACTACAAGGGCGAGGATGAGAAGAAGCCGAAGGTGGCCAGCCTTCCCGAGGGTACGTGGAACGCCTATGGCGGCCTGACCAAATACGAAGCGCACCCGTTCGTCTTCCCGGATGGCCTGGACGGGTTCCACAGCAAAGTGGGCATGCCGTTGGCGACGCACAACCGATGGATCGACGTGAAGAGCCCGTACCGTGAAAAATACGATATCCCCGGCCTGCAGTCCACCGATCCGAAGTACTGGGAGGAGATCATCGGCTACATCGCGCGCTCCGGCGTGAAGATGTACGAGCAGGACTGGCTCAACTACACCTGGGACTACTCGCCGCGCTTTCATACCGAGCCATACACGGCGGCCGCGTTCCTCACCGCAATGGCGAAGGCCTGCGCAAATCACGGCCTGACGATGCAGTACTGCATGGCGCAGCCGCGGTTCTTCCTGCAGGGCGCCACGTATCCCAACCTCACCAACATCCGCGTCAGCGATGACCGCTTCGACCGCGGGAAGTGGGAGCGCTTCCTGTACACGTCGCGCTTCGCGTCCGCGCTGGGCGAGTGGCCGTGGGTGGACACGTATATGAGCAAGGAGCGCGACAACATGCTCCTCGCCACACTGAGCGCCGGCCTGGTGGGCTTCGGCGATTTCATGGGCCAGGAGAGCGTTGAGAACGCGCTGATGGCCGCCCGCCCCGACGGCGTGCTGGTGAAGCCGGACGCATCCATCGTGCCGGTCGATGCGAGCGTCCTCTCGGACGCGCGAAAAGAGCACAAACCGATGGTGGCATCCACGTATACGCGGCACGGCGATCGCAAGACGGTCTACGTGTTCGCGTTCCGGCGCAAGGGTGATACCGAGAATACGGAGTTCCTGCCCTCCGACGTGGGAATGAACACCGCAGGGTACCGGTGGTATCCCTTCGACGGAGGAGTATCTCCCGTCGAGGCAGACACTACCATCCGGGGGAAGCTGGCGACAGACGATTGTACGTTCCTTGTGCTCGCGCCGACGGGTGTATCGGGAATCGCCTTCCTCGGCGACTTGGGCAAGTTCGTGGGCACGGGGAAGCAGCGCATCGAATCGATATCGGAAGTACCAGGCAGCCTGACGGCGACCGTGCTGTTCGCGGAGGGCGAGAAGAGCGTTACGCTGCACGGCTATTCACCCATCGGGCTGCAGAGTTCGGCCGGCCCGGTGAGCTGGGATGCCAAGGGCGGGCATTTCACCCTCGATGTCGCGTCCAACGGGAAGCCGCGTGTCACGCTGACGATATCGGAGAAACGATGAACGATGAGCGATGAACGATGAGCGATGCACGATGAACGATGAACGATGAGCGATGAACGATGAGCGTTGAGCGCTGTGGATGCGCCTTGGTTCTTCCGATACTCAAGCGACGGCACGCTCGCCATTTGGCCCTAATGCTGTCAAAGGAGATCATACTTGTCCACATCCACAACTCAGACCGCGGTTCCGCGCGGCCGCCTCTTCGTCGCATCGTGCATCGCACTCACCGCAACCGGCATGACGTTCGCCGTGCGTGGCGATATCATGCCCGCGCTCGGCCAGAAATTCGCCCTCAGCGACTACCGGCTTGGCCTGATGGCCGGCGCGGCATTCTATGGTTTCGTGCTTTCCATCCTTTTCGGTGGTATGCTGGTCGACCTGTTCGGAATGGGTGCGATCCTGGCGCTGGCATTCCTCGCCCACCTCTGCGGGCTCGGCATGACGATCTTCGCCAACGGCTTCACGATGCTTTTCGCGGCCACGCTCATAGTGGGCATCGGCAACGGCCTGGTGGAAGCCGCGTGTAACCCGCTGGTGGCCACCATCTACCCGGACCAGAAGACGCACCGGCTCAACCGGTTCCACGCCTGGTTCCCCGGGGGCCTCATCATCGGGGGGCTGGTGGCGTACGGCATGACCCAGGCGCATCTGGGCTGGCAGTACAAAATTGGGGCCATCATGGTCCTCGTGGTGGTTTACGGCGTCCTGTTCACGGGGCACAAGTTCCCGGCGACCGAACGCGTTCAGGCGTCGGTGACCACGGGTGACATGTACAAAGAGGTCTTCCGCCCGGTATTCATTCTGCTGTTCCTCTGCATGTTCCTGACCGCCGCGACGGAACTCGGCCCCAACCAGTGGATACCGGCGACGCTGGGCAAACTCGCAGGAGCCTCCGGCATTCTCGTCCTGGTCTTCATCAATGGGGTGATGTTCGTAGGCCGCAATCTGGCGGGACAGTTCGTCCATAAGATCTCGCCGGTTGGCCTGCTGGCGTGCGCCAGCGTACTCTCTGCGATCGGCCTGTACAGCCTCGGGCACGCGGACACGCCGATCAAGGCCTACGCGTCGGCAACGGTGTTCGCGCTGGGCATCTGCTACTACTGGCCCACCATGCTGGGTCTCACCAGTGAACGGTTCCCGAAGGGCGGTTCGCTGCTGCTGGCCATCATGGGCGCAGCGGGCAACCTGAGCACGGCCCTGGTCCTTCCATTCATGGGCAAAATCTACGACACCCACAAGGATAACCCGGGCGTCGCATTCCAGACGGTTGCGATGTTCCCGGTCGTGTTGGTGGTGGTGTTCGGCGCGCTGTACCTGAGCGACAGGGCGAAGGGCGGCTACAAGCGCGTGAAGCTGGAAGTAGCGGCGTAAACGAAACGATGAACGAGGAGCGATGAACGATGAATTTCGGAATCCGGATTCATCGTTCATCGCTCCTACTTCATCGTTCTGTTCAGATTTTGCGCGTAGGCAGCGCCCAGGGCTTGCGGGCGGGGCGGCTGAGCATGGCGTTCGCCGCCGGATTGTCCTTAAACAACTCCTTCGCGGGATCCCAGTTCAGCTTGTCGCCGCCGAGGCGGAGGCAGATGTTCGCCAGGTGGCAGATGGAGACCGACCGGTGTCCGATTTCGGCGTCACAGATGGGCTGCTTGCGCGAGCGAATGCACTCAATGAAGTTGGCGGCGTGGTCGTTGGACTCGTAGAGCCTGGTCGCGTTTGCCGGCAGCGGATCGTCGAGTAGTTTCTGGTCGCTCGCGTTGATGGCGCCCCTGCTCACGAAGATCCAGCCCTCTTCGCCCTCGAAGCGGACGCCGTTCTCCCCCTGGTTCGTGACGTGAAGCACGGCGCCGTTGTCGTAGGTGAAGTCCAGGCCGAACTCGGGGAAGGTGTTGTAGCAGTTGTGCCCGATGATCGGGCCTTTGCCCATGCCTTCCACGCTGATCGGGCCCGAGCGGTCGTACCCGAGGCCCCACTGGGCGATGTCGTTGTGATGCGCGCCCCAGTCGGTTAGCATCCCGCCGGAGTAGTCCAGCCACCAGCGGAAGTCACCGTGGCTGCGTTCCTTGACGTATTCGGTTTCGGGCGCGGGGCCGAGCCACATATCCCAGTTGAAATCGGCCGGCACCGGGAGCGCGGGGAACGGTCCGCCGGTGGGGCCGGTGGGGAGGCGGGCTTCCACTCTCTTGATCTTGCCGATGCGCCCGTTGCGCACGAGTTCGCAGGCCTTTCGGAATCGGGCATCGGAGCGCTGCTGGCTGCCCGTTTGGAAGACCGCGCCGGTGTCGCGCCAGGTTTTAACGATCTGGCGGCCCTGTTCGATCGTGAGGGTCAGCGGCTTCTCGCAATAGACGTCCTTGCCGGCTTTCATCGCGGCGATGGCGATGAAAGCGTGCCAGTGGTCCGGCGTGCCGATCACCACGGCGTCGATATCCTTCTGGGCGAGGAGTTCGCGGAAGTCGGCGTATTTGCGGCAGTCCGCCCCAAACGAAGCCGCGGCCTCGTCCAGGTGGACCTTGTCAACGTCGCAGGCGGCGACGACCTTGACGCCCTTCTGACGCGCGCAGTTGTGGGTGTCGTTCAGTCCCTGCCGGTAACCGCCCTTGCTTCCGCCGGGGCCGATGACGGCGATGTTGATATTGTCGTTGGCTCCGAACGCCTTCCTGGGGCTCTGCGCAAACGCCGGCTGCGCGCCGGCGAGGCGATCTCCCAGTGCGAGTCCGAGTCCTACACCGGCCGCGAGGCGACCCGTCCGCGAGAGCATTTCGCGCCGGGTGATGGGGTTCTGTTCGCTCATTTGTTCAGGTTCCTCTCAGGACGACACGACCGGCGTGACGCCGGTCGTGTCGCGCTCGATATCAATAGTGACCCGCGCCCTTCAGGGGGAGCGGCTTTACCCAGACGTTCCGGTAGGTAACGGGAGTGCCGTGGTCCTGAAGCACCAGGGGGCCCGCCTCCTGGCCCTCCGGATCGGTGGCAGAGCGTGTCGGGTGAGGCGCTTCGGTATTGTTCTGGACAAGGATGCCGTTCTGGAAGACGGTCAGCCTTGCGTTCTCTATCTTCTTGCCGTCGGCGTCGTAGCGCGGCGCTTTGAAGAAGATGTCGTAGGCCTGCCATTCAAGCGGGGGCTTGCAGGCGTTGACGAGCGGGGCGGCGGTGTCGTAGATGGCGCCGCAGTCGCCGCGCCCGGGATCAGTGATGCCGTAAGAGTCGAGCACCTGGACCTCGTATCGCCCCTGAAGGTAAACGCCGCTGTTGCCGCGTTCCTGGCCGGTTTTGTCCGCCATCAGCGGCTCTTTCCATTCCACGTGATACCAGCCGTCCAGGAATTTCTCCTTGCTGGCGTTATCGCCGCCGCCGCCGGAGAGCATGGACTTGTCCTTCTCGATCTTCCAGGCCCTCGACCACGCGTCGGTGTTCTTGCCGTCATAGAGGACGACGGCTCCCTCGGGCGGTTTGCCGCCCACGCCGAGTACCCTCGTATCCGGCGCGCCCTTGGCCAGGGCCGGCACGGCGACGGCAACGGCCAGCGCCGCGACGAATCCGTAATCTGCGAATTTCATGTGTGTACCCTCGGTTCTTTGTACAGGCCCGCCCTAGCGGGACAGGCTCTTGATGCGGATATTGCGAAACGCGACATTGTTGGTCGGCTCGTGGTTCTGAACGCCGATGTAGCCTTCCAGCGACCGTGTTCCCACGTAATCGCAGACCTTCTTGCCGTTGATGGTAACCACGTAGTGATTTCCCACGACTTTGATGACCTCGGAGTTCCATTCGCCGTAAGGTTTGCCGGGCACGAAGGTTGACGGGGCGAAAGTGTAGACCGCGCCCGTGCGGTGCAGGTCATCCCCTGTGTCCGAAATCTGGATCTCATAGCCTTGGTTGACCGGCTTCCAGGGGTCGTCGCCGGGGTCCGGGAAGCGAACGAAGACGCCGGAGTTGCTGGTCTTAGAGAGGGCCTTCCAGTCGAGTTTGAGTTCGAAGTCCTTATATTTGGCCTTGGTGTACCAGAGCAGGCCCATGCCGCCTTCGGCGAGCATGCTGCCGTCGGGGAGGAGTTTGAAGCTGCCGGGCCCGGCCATTTTCCAGCCGTCGAGGCTCTTCCCGTCAAAGAGGCGCGTGAAGCCTCTATCGAGTTTGGCGAGCTTGCCGGCGGGGGCGCCAAAGCCGGCGGGCGCAGCCTGATCTTGGGCGAATGCCGCCGAGGCGATTACGAGAAGCGCCGCGCCGGTGGCTGCGGTTATGCTGAATTTCATTTTGAGTGTTCCTTTCCTGGGGTCAGTGCTCAATGCGCTGGCGAGAGTGAATGCGAGGCGGCACTGAGCGTTTGCGGCTCGCATGGGACGACGAACGCGGCGTCCGGAAACAGAGGGGCGAAGCAGGGCAGGGTGGCGGCCTCCGCTTCGCCGAGGACCAGAAGCGCCGTGGAAAGCGCGTCGGCGTCCGTGGCGTTGTCCGTCACCACGGCGGCCAGTCTCGCCCGCTCGCACGGGCTGCCCGTCCTAGGGTCGAGGACGTGGCCTAACAGCCGTCCGTCGTCAGATGTGAACGCCTTTCCATGGACTGCGCTCACGGAAAGCGCCTGCCCGTCCGTGATGGTGACGGATCTGAGGACGCCGTCCTCCGAACCGGGGTCACGGATCGCGATGTTCCATCCCTCGGAATTGTCCGATGAGCCGAGGGCGATGACGGTGCTGGTGCCGCCGTGCATCAGGGCGGAGCGCACACCCATATCCCTAAGGATGTCCGCCGCGGCGTCCAGGGCATAGCCCTTGCCGATCGCGCCGAGATCCAGGCCGACTCCGGGACTGTCAAAGCGAACGGACGACGTCTCGGCATCGAGGGAAATGTGTCGTATACCGGTGACGGCGCGGGCGGCCGCAATCTCACCGGCGCCGGCGGCATGGCCGGATGCACCGATGAAGCCCCAGGCGCGCAGCATAGGCAGGACGGTTATATCGAACGCTCCATCGGTGGCGCGGGACAGGGCCTGGCAGCGCTGGAAAAGCGTGAAAACATCGGGGTGAACGCGGACCCAGCCTTCCGCGGCGTGGGAATTAACGCGCGCAGCCTCGCTTTCGGGGCGATAGATAGACAGGAGTCCCTCGATCCGTTCAACCTCGTCAAGCGCCGCCTCTCCGACCGATCGCAGACGCCCGGGATCGGCCCCGCCGCCCAGGACGAGTTCGAAGCGCGTCCCCATCAAGTAGCGGCCGAGGGCAAGCATTGTGGGAAGGACATGAGGAAACGGGGAAACGGGGAAATGGGGAAATGGATCGGAGTCCGTTCATTTCCTCATTGCCTCATTTCCCCATTTCCTGGTCTGTTAGGCGATGATCTGGCGTTTGATGGGGTCGAAGTTCATCGTCTTGTGCTCGAGTTCCGCCATTTCGGCGAGGGAGACGATGGTCTGAACGCGAACCGCAAGGCCGATGTTACCGTTCGGCGTCTTGCCGGTGCGGATGCAATCCAGCCAGTTCTTTTCGTGGACCTTAATGTCCTCGCCGGGGCCGACGACCGGGAAGTCCTGCGGATCGATCTCCTCGGCGAACGGGCGCTCCGGGCTGAGGGCGACTTTGCCGCCGCCGAAGCGGAGGGTCGCTTTGTGGCCGCGGATCAGATCTTCCAGGCCCTGCTCGTTGACGGTGGACAGGAAGACGTACATCGTAACGCCGGACGGGAACTCAACCAGCGTGTGGATGGTGTCCGCCACTTCGCGGTCGGTGGAGATCTTCATCGTCCCAAGGGCCGTTACGCGGGAGGGGAATTCGGGCTTGTCGCCGAAGACCGCGATCATCAGCGGGTGGAGCTTGTGGGGCATCAGGTCGCCGAGCAGGCCGGCGGAGTAATCGCGATACTTGCGGTAGCGGAAGAAGCGGGCCTTGGAGTCGTCGTTCCAGGGGCGGTCCGGCGCGCTGCCGAGCCACATCTTCCAGTCCAGGTTGTCCGGGCCGGCGCCGGCGTCGATGTTGTAGTTCCATTCGCCGCCCTGGCTGTTGCGGGCATAGGAGCCCTGGCAGGAGACGAGTTCACCGATCTTGCCGGAACTCACCACTTCGTTGGCGACGTGCCACTTGGTGTCCGAAGTTCCCTGGGAGCCTACCTGGAAGACCTTGCCGGTCTTTTCCTGTGCGGCCAGAATGGCAAAGCCTTCGTCCATGTAGCGGGTCATCGGCTTTTCGCAGTATACGTGTTTGCCGGCTTCCATGGCGTCGATGGCGATCTGGGCGTGCCAGTGTTCCGGGGTGGCGATGACGACCGCGTCCACGTCCTTATTGTCGAGGAGTGCGCGATAGTCCTTCGCGGTCTGAACCTGCGCGGAGGCGTCATATTTGAGGATGGCGGCCTTGGCGCCATCCAGGCGGGGCACGTAGACTTCCGAGACGCCGATGGAGCGGGTATTGTTGACCTCGCGTTCGCCGTTCAGGATGTGGAGGTGCGCGCCGCCCTGTCCGCCCACTCCAATGTGAGCGATGGCGATGCGGTCGTTTGCCCCGATGACGCGCCCGGATGCCATGCGCACGCGCGGCTTCAGCCCGGCGGATTTGAGAACTTTGGGTTTTGCCTTCGCCACCGCATCGCCCGCGGCGGCTGCGGCGAAACCGGGGGTTCCCATAGCGATGATCGTGCCGCCGACGCCCAATGCGGCGGTCTTCAGGAAGTCTCGGCGGGTTGTGCCCGCGTTTTCGGTTTCAGCCGGCTTGAATGAGTCTTTTTCGTGTGACATGGGTTTATCCATCTCCAGTAAGTGATGATGTGCGGGCATTGGCGCCCTACAGGTCGTATAATTCCTTCGCGATGGTGATTCTGCTGGCGGAGTTGACCGCCTCGTTGGCCTTGATGACGGCGACGGTGCTCTGGTATCCCTCGGTAGGCCCTGCGAGGGGTTTCTTGCCGGTGCGGATCGCCGAGAGGAAACCGTCCACGGCGTAGTTCAGCATCGCCTGATCGGTCATGGCGGGCGGAGCGGAGGAACCGGGCTCCTTGCCGAGCGCCAACTGCTTGCTGGCGTCCGCCACCAGGGCGATTCCGGTTTCGTCGCCGAGTTTGTCCTTGTGCGCGTAGACTTCCCAGCCCAAAGCCTTCGCGTCCGCTTCCTTGATGAGCCAGCCGCGTCCGTCCCGGAGGTAGATGGCGGAGTCGGAGCCCATCATGAGTTCGTATTTGCCGTCGAACGAATTCGCAACCGTGGCGTCGTACGCCAGGTGCACGCCCTCGGGGTACTCGAAGATGCACTGAACGGTGTCCGGCACGTCACGGCCGTCCTGCCACGCCAGGATGCCGCCGAAGCCGGACACAGCGACCGGCGTCGAGCGGAGGTACCAGTTCATCAGGTCGAGGGGCTGGATTCCGAGTTCGCCGACGAGGCCGAGCGAGGTGGCCTTCGAAAGCCGCCAGTTCAGCGCCTGCTCGCGTTCCGGTGTGGGGGCAGCGCGGCGCCAGTTTGTCTTGCGGTGATACTGGCCCCGTATCTGGGCGACCTTGGAGAGAACATCGGTCTCGATGAACTTGCGGACGTGCGTGCTGATCGGCAGCATGCGTTGAGTCAGTCCGCTCTGGAATATCCGGGTGGAAGCCTTGCCGGCCAACGCGATGGCCTTTGCGTCCTCGATGGTGTAAGCCAGGGGAGCCTCGCAGTATACGTGTTTGCCGGCGGCGATCGCGTCCAGGACAATCTGCTTGTGCTGGTGGGTGGGCGTGGCGACAAACACGGCGCTCACGTCCGCGCGACCCAGTAGCTGCTTGTAGTCCTGAACGGCGGTTGCCTTCGTGGCGACGGTCAGTGCGCGGGTGTGGGCCGGGGTATAGGTGTCGCATACGGCTGTCACCGGGGCGTTGGCAGCGCGGGCCAGGGAATCAATCAGCGCGCGCCCCTGTGCGCCCAGGCCGATAACCGCGCAGTTCACCGGTGCGCCGCCGCCGGCGGGGGGCGCCGGCGCCGCGGGTGTCTGTGCGCGTAACTCTTCCGCGGCGAGCATCGAGAACATCATCGCGCCCGCACCCATCGTTAGAAACTGCCGGCGGTCCATGCCGGAATTGTCAGCCATCCGTTTACCTCATGTAGTGGTTCTAGTGTTGTCTGAGTCTGCTACTTGCTGGCCCCGGCCGCCCATCGGATCCCGCCCAGCAGGTGCGCCAGGAGGAGCGGTTCGGAGTAGGCTTCCTTCGGGTGCCCGCACCCCGTGTACCAGATGCGCGCCTTGCCGATGTTGCGCCGCCACGCGAACGGGTGGTCCTTGCCCATTTCCCCGCCCTTGTAAGTCGATTCGTCCACAGAGAAGAGAACGTGGACTTTGGGCCGCGGGCTGGCGGTGAACTCGTACCACTCGTCGGAGCGCTCCCAGGCAGCGGGAAGCATCCGCGTGGAGACGTCCTTTCGATCCTCAATGCGGATGGTGGCCTTCTGGAACGCGGGATGACGCTTGAACTCGGCGCCCAGCATCTCTTTGTACCACGGCCAGTTGTGCTCGGTGTCGGTTGCGGCGTGGATGCCGACAAACCCGCCGCCGCGAGCGATGTAATCCTTCAACGCGGCCTTCTGGGCGTCGTCGAAGAGATCCCCCGTGGTGTTGAGGAAGATCAGGGCCTTGTACTGCGCCAGGCCGGCGGGCGTGAAGAGCGAGGCATCTTCCGAGGCGTCGACGTCGAAACCATTGTCCTGTCCCAACTTCTGTATCGCAGCGATCCCGGCCGGGATCGAATCGTGGCGGAAGCCGGTGGTTTTCGAGAAAACCAGGACACGAAACCGCCTGTCTTTCGCGCCCGAGGGAACCGCCATCAATGCGAGGAGAGCAATCAATAGTAGGTGTTTCATCAAATCCACTATATGAAGTTGACGCGCGCAGGGGAAACTTCAAAGTGGCGAAAATTGGGATAGCGGGCAATCTCACCCTTGCAGCCGGTCAACCCAGCTTGACGTTCCATGTCAGTACGGCGTAGCCGAAGGTGTGATGCGGCGAATCATTGGTGCGGTATAGCGCCGGATTGAACGACAGGGACGGCGTGAGGTTGTAGGTGAAGCCGGCGGTTGAGGAGTTGCCTTCGCCGCTCTGGTAGTCCACCTGCCATTGCAGAACAGGATTCGACTGGTATGCATAGCCGAGCACGGCCTGCGAATGGGCGCCGTTTCGCAGAAGGCCGGCGATCGCTTTATGGGCGCCCACATAATATCCCCCTTCGAGGAATGGCTGCGGCGCGCTGCCGTCGCTGCTCCAGCCAGTGAAACCGGTGGATAACAGGTACGGGCCGTGGTTGATGAGGCCGTACTCCGCGGCGGCCGTCTGAAGCCCGGGCTTCATTCCTTCGAAGAACGCCACCTCAAACCTCGGCGTTACGCCATACTCGGTCTGAAACTGGAGCGCATTGCCGATAGCCTCGTGCTGCGCCTGGAAAGAGAGTGACAGGATGCCAACCGGCTGAATGTCCGGGGTAACGATCTGGTTCAGCCCCTTGGTGGTCGCGCCGCTACGCCCGCATACGCACGCCGCGATTGAAACACACGCCAGAAGGCACTTTCGCGCGTCATTCACTGATAATCCCTCCCGCACCGTTCGATGGATGGAAATGCCTGTACGTACCGCATCCCTTTAGCGGCAGGATAGCATGGCAGACGGCTTCGTTTGAACCGGGACGCCCGGTCGTGACCAACATGGCGCATCGACGAATTGCAGAGGGGAGACCGAACGTTGAAGACCTTAACTGGACGCCGCGTGCCATCCGTGCTGTGCGCCCTGACTGTCGCATCGATCTGCGCGGCGGCTTCAGGAGAGCCCGTGTGGACGATCGGCCGCGAAAACCATGACGCCGGCGAGTTTGCTCTGGCGCCCGCCGCCTATTACACGTATCGGGACGATGCGTATTATGTGGTGGGCAGATCGAACCCACGAACCGACTGGCCGTACGTTCTCCCGGGCCCGGCTGACTCCTGGGCGGGAAGCAGGAAGCACGAATGCGCCATCGCGTTCGGCCTGAAGCCCCCGCCCACGGCCGAATGCCGGCTCCGCCTCTCGCTGGTGGACGCGCAAGACACGAAGCCCCCGAAGCTGGCGATACGCGTTAACGGGACCGGTTTCGAGGCCGCGACGGAGCGCGGCGCCGGCGATTCCAGCATACAGGGCGATGCGTCCGCCGGCCGGCCGCAGGCGATCGATGTGGCCTTTCCCGCCGGATTGCTGCACGCGGGCATCAACGAGATCACGATCTCGACGGTATCCGGAAGCTGGCTCGTCTGGGACGCGCTGTCTCTGGACGCGCCGGGCGCCGAGGTCTCGGACGCCGAGCTCACACGCATCGCCGGCGTTCAATCGCCGCCGGTGCTCGTGAAGCGACTTGGCCGTCTGAACCAGATCGCTGAGGTGACCATCGCCCGCGCGGGGGGAGCGCAGGATGTGGCCGTCTCGGTCGGTTCGCACACGGTGAAGGCAAGCCTCCACGACGGACGGCAGACGGTGGAGGTGCCGATCGGCGAGGTGGCCGGCAGGGTGAACCTTCCGGTATCGGTGACCAGCGCAAACGGCGCGCCGGTCGCAACGGGATCCCTGGGCGTCGAACCGGTGCGCAAGTGGGAAGTGTATCTGCTGCCGCACTCGCACGTGGATATCGGCTATACGGCGCTGCAGTCGGACGTGCTGAAGAAGCAATTCAGCAATCTGGAGACGGCCATCGACCTGGCGCGGCGCACGCGGGACTACCCCGAAGGCGCACGTTTCGTGTGGAGCGCCGAAGTTCTCTGGGCGGTCGATGCGTACCTGAAACAGGCGCCTCCGGCGAAGCGCCGCGCGCTGGTCGATGCGGTCCAGCGGGGCTGGATCGAGTTGGACGCGCTTTACGGCAACGAATTGACGGCGCTGTGCCGCCCCGAGGAACTCTTCCACCTCGTGGAGCCTGCCGGGCGGTTGGCTCGGGAAACGGGCGCGCCGATCCATTCCGCGATGATCACGGATGTTCCCGGATACGCGTGGGGACTCATCCCCGTTCTCGCGCAGTCCGGCGTACGCTATTTCTCCTTCGGCCCCAATTCGGGCGATCGCATCGGCCCCACGCTGAATGCGTGGGGCGACCGGCCGTTCCGGTGGGAGACCCCGGCCGGCGATGCGTCGGTGCTCTGCTGGATGGCCGGGACCGGCTACTCCTGGTTTCATGGACAGACGCTGGCCCAGAAAGGCGACGCCGAACTGCTGGACTATCTGAAGTCGCTGGAGGGCAAGGCGTACCCGTACGACATGGTGCAGGTGCGGTATACGACCAATGGCGATAACGGCGCGCCGGACCCCACGCTTTCCGACACGGTCCGCGACTGGAACGCCCGCTACGCTTACCCGAAACTGGTGATCGCGACAACGACCCGGATGTTCCGCGATTTCGAACGGCGGTATGGCGCGAAGATCCCCCGCGTGCGCGGGGATTTCACGCCGTACTGGGAAGACGGAGCGGCATCGACCGCCGCGGAGACGGCGATGAACCGGGCCGCCGCCGAGCGGCTGACGCAGGCGGAGGCGCTGCAGGCGATGCTTCGCCCGGGCGTGCCGCTGACCGGCGCGTTTGAGGACGCCTGGCGTAACGTGGTCCTTTACGACGAGCACACGTGGGGCGCGTACAACAGCATCAGCGAGCCGGACAGTGCGTTCGCGAAGGGCCAATGGGCCGTCAAGCAGAAGTTCGCGCTTGATGCCGACCGACAGTCGCGAGCCCTTCTGGTGTCCGCGACGGGAGTTAGCGTCCATGCGGCGCCAAACGCGGTTGACGTGTACAACACTTCGTCTTGGGACCGGACCGATCTAGTGACCATCGCGCCGGCTCTCAGCCGCGCCGGCGACCGCGTCATCGGGCCCGGCGGGGCGGCGGCGCCATCGCAGAGGCTTTCCGACGGCTCCCTGGCGTTTCTTGCGCGCGCAGTGCCCGCATTCGGAACCCAGCGTTACCGGATACTGGCGGGCCATCCCATCGGAGGGAAGGCCGCCGTCACCGCCACCGCGCTTCGCGTTTCGGGCCTGGCCATTGCGATCGATCCGGCGACGGGGGCGATAGTGCGCGTGACGACGAAATGGGGTAACCTCGCCCGCAAACTCAACGCGTACTTGTACGTTGCCGGGCGCGATCCGGGGTCTCCGGCGCCGAACGGCCGGCCCACCATCACGGTGAAGGAGCGCGGACCGCTCGTCGTGGCGCTGCAAATCCGGTCCTCGGCGCCGGGCGCGAATTCGCTGGTGCGCGAAATCCGGCTGGTGGAGGGCCTTGACCGCGTCGATATCACCAACACGCTGGATAAACAGGCGATCCGCACGAAGGAAGGCGTTCACTTCTCATTCGCCTTCGATGTGCCGAATCCCACCGTCCGCCTGGACACCGCCTGGGCGGTGGTACGGCCGGAAACGGACCAGATGAGCGGCGCGTGCAAGAACTGGTTCACCGTACAGCGGTGGGCGGATGTATCCAACGCGTCGAGCGGAATCACAATGGCGACCGTGGACGCACCGCTGCTGGAGATCGGCGGGATCACCGCGGAACGGCCGTGGATGGCGCATGTCGCCCCGTCATCAACGTTGGTCAGTTACGTGATGAACAACTACTGGCACACCAACTACAAGGCGGACCAAAGCGGCCCGACCGAGTTCCGATATGCGTTACGGCCCCACGGGAAATACGACGCCGGCGGCGCCGCGCGGTTCGGCGCGGAGGTTAGCCAGCCCCTCGTCGCCGTACCTGCCGCGGGGGCGGACGCGAACGGGTCACTCGTGCGGATCGAGCCGAATTCGGTGCTGGTGACGTCGCTACGGCCCGCCGCGGACGGGAAGGCCTTGCTGGTCCGGCTGTATGGCGCTTCGGGCAGGAAAGAGAGTGTGCGGCTGAGGTGGTCGAGCCCGCGCAAGGTCTCGTTCTGCGATCCCTCGGGGCGGCCGCTGAAGCCTGTCAAAGGCGAGGTCGTCGTGCCCGCGTGGGGAATCGTGACGCTGAGAGCGGAGCCTGTCACGCAGCGTCAGCTCCAGAAGAAGCGTCAGCTCCAGTAGAACGGGTGTCCCGCCTGTTAAGGGTTAGGGAAACGGGCGGGACGCCCGTTCTACTGTGATTTGGTTGCGAGGTCTTCCCAGCGGGACGCGGCGAGGGGATCGGGCTCGAAGGTCTCGACGTCGAAGGAGTGGCGGGAGACGTCCCTTGCCGCTTCCCAACCGGATATTACGCCGGCGGCGACCATCTGCGCGAGGGCATTCCCCGCCGCCGTCGCTTCCGCCGGGCCAGCAACCACGGGTATGCCGCACGCGTCGGCGGTCCACTGGTTGAGCAGGCGGTTGCGTGAGCCCCCGCCGACGATGTGCAGCACCTCGAAGCGCCGGCCCTGCAGGATCTCGAGCGCCGCCAGTTTGCGCCGGTAGGCGAGGGCGAGGCTTTCAAGGCAGCACCGGATGAGCGGGCCTGCGCCGTCGGGGGCGGGTTGACCGGTCCACACGCACGCGGCGCGGATCGCTTCGGGCATATCGGGCGGCGCGAGGAAATCGGTGCTGGAAGCGTCGATGACCGGGCCGCCTTCGGGCGCCGCTTCCGCCAGCGCCGACAACTCCTCGTAGGTGTAATCATGCCCCGCCTTCTTCAGCGAGCGGCGGCACTCCTGTACCAGCCAAAGGCCCATGATATTGGACAACAGGCGGGTTGTGCCCGCCACGCCGGCCTCGTTGCTGAACCCCTGTCGAAGCGCGTCCGGGGTGATGAGCGGCGATGGGCGCTCCACGCCCAGGAGCGACCACGTTCCACTGGACAGAAATGCCCAGGAACGGCCGGCGTCGCCCGGCACCGCAACCACCGCCGAACCGGTGTCATGGGTGGCGGGAGCATAGACCGGCACGCCGCCGTCCGTCTCGCCAATCCTGCCGCCGGCCTCCACGATCTCGCCGAGGAACTGGGATGGCAGGCCGAGGGCATCAAGGATGGCGTGGTTCCAGCGATGCGTGAGCGGGTTCAGGAGTTGCGTCGTGCTGGCATTGGTCCTTTCCACGCAGCGCGAATGCCCGCCGGTCAGCCTGTTGTGCAGGAGGTCCGGGATCATCAGGAGGTGTTTCGCCTGTTCCAGCATCTTCGGGCTCCGCCAGTACCGCGCCAGCAACTGGTAGACGGTATTGAACGGCAGGAACTGGATGCCGGTGGCCTCCCAGATCGACTCACGGGACACAGTCTCCAGGGCGTCCTCCATCGCTCGAGTGTGGCTTTCATCGCGATACTGGACGGGGGCTTCCATGAGCCGGCCGTGACTGTCCAGCAGGCCGAAATCGACGCCCCAACTGTCTACGCCCACGCCGTCAACGGGGCCGGCAGCCTGAAGGATGCCGGAAACCTCGCTCCAGATGCGTTCAAAGTCCCACCGGCGGACGCTGTCGGCACCCAGGTCCTCGTCGCCACGGTTGGTGACGAAGCGGCCAAGCTCGCTCAAGGAGAGACGACCGTCGGCGTACGTCGCCAGCACGCCGCGACCACTTTCCGCGCCGAGGTCGAACGCGAGGAACCACTTCACCGGGCGATCCTCTTCGACGCCAGGACGTTGAGGTCGGCCAGCGAAGTGAACCCGTTTCCGTTCACTTCGCTCAGCGCCACCAGTTTGATGTGGCGGGCCGTGACCGGCCTGGGGAAGCGCACCGTCCGGCCGTCCGGGGTGTTCGGAAACGCGCCGGTGGCAACCGCGCTGCCCCAGTCTTTGCCATCCGCGCTCACATAGAACTCGTAACGCCCGATGCGCCCGTTCTCCATCCCCTGACGGGGCAGGCAGGTGAACCCGATGAGTTCCAGCGTTTCGCCCATATCCACGACGATCTGATGCGGCAGGCCCGTGGGCTTCGTTTGCCAGTTCGTGTGCCAATACGTGTCGTCGTCGCCATCGATGGCATTCGCGACGGCGCCCTCGCCCGGCTCAACGGAATCCGCGGTTACCTTCCAGTTGGCGCGGGAGATTTCCAGCGTGGGCTCGATCACGTCAAATGTCGCCATTGAGTCCGCGCCCGGAAGACGGCTATCCGCAAAAACGGCGGCCTTCAAAGCGCCTCCCGGGAATGAGAATGGAGCCGTGTACGTCTCTGAGGCGTCCGTCGGCAATGAGCCGTCGCGGGTGAACCGAATACGCGCCCCCGGGGTCGTCGAGGTGATCGTCACCGTGCCGGTGGCCGACCTGGTGATTGCGGGCGCGTCCGTGAGAGGCAGCGCGACCCGGGCTTCCGCCACGGGATCGCCGTCGCACGGGCGCAGGGTCCAGCGGAACCGGAATGTGCCGGGGTTGAGGATGTACTGCCTCATCGGGCGCGGGCCGCAACTGGCGTTGCCCAGGCCCATCTGCGCGTAATCCAGATTGAGGATCACGTCTTCGCGCGGGCGCAGGAGGTGCAGGTGCGACGTTCGGAGCAAATCCTCTGGCGTGAAATGCAGCGCGGTCAGCATCATATGGCTGTCCGCCGTTATCAGAAGGCCCTTTCCGGTCTCGTCCGTAAGCGCCGCCCAGCGGACGTCCTCCTTCGCGCCGTCCTCCTGGGGACGGACGTTTGGAACGAGCTGAGCGGTCACCGTACCGGCATACAGCCCGATGTCCGCGCTCTGCTTGCGGTCCGGATAGGATGCCCACGGGCCGCGACCGTACCAGGCGACGTTCTCGAAGGCTTTGGGTAACGCGAGCTGCAGGCCGACGCGCGGCAGGACCGGCAGATCACCCAGCGGCTCAACCGTGTTGTCCATCACGATCGCACCGTTGCCGAGGACGGTGTAAACGCAGGTATGCGTGAAGCCCCGTCCTTTCGCGCCGATCACATCGATGCTGACGGCCACTTCAACCGCGTTGTCCGCCATCGGCCAGATGTTGAATGAGCGAACGCGGCGCTGGAGGACGGTCAGGCCCGCGTTGAAGAAGGAATCGCGCATCCAGTTGTCGTTGTCGGTGAACGCCCGCAGAACGCTGAGCGCGGGGCCGTTGGAGGCCTCGCCGCCGTCCTTGATAATCGTTTTGCCGTTGTAGATCAGTGAAGCGATGGCGCCGGTGGACTGGCGGAACGAAACGCTGAACTCGGCGCCGGAAAGGGTATCCAAGTCGCCATCTCTATGGTGAACGATGTTGGGCAGAGTGGCGACCGGCGCCATTGTCGCGGGGGCGGTCGCCGGCAGCTTGATCTGCTGCCACGCGACTTCATAGCCCTTGGCCGCCCAGACCGTATCGGCGCGCAGGTGGAAACTCACGCGGAGGAAGTATTCCGCTCCCGGCTTTGCGGTGATCGCGGTCATCGGAATCCGCAAGCTTCCGGATGTGGACGGCCCTATCTTCAAGGGTGGCAGCTCTCCCGATTCGATGGCACGGCCGTCCTCGGTAACGCTCCAGTGGACGTCGTAGGCGCTCAGGTCCGTGAAGAACTGCTTATTCGTGACCTTCACGAGGCCCTTCGCCAGGTCCTCCGGTTCCACGGCGATGTACTGGTAGACTTTCTTGACCTCCCAGGTCTTGGGATAGGGTTCCCGGTCGGCGGAGATCACGCCCTTGATGCAGAAGATGCCGTCGTTGGGTTGGTCGTCGAAGTCGCCGCCGTACGCCCAGACCCACGGCTTCTTGCCGTCCGGGGTAGCCGGCCCGTCGGTGTAGCGTCGAAGGCCCTGGTCGATGTATTCCCAGATGCAGCCGCCTATGAGGCCGGGGTATTTTTCGATGGCGTCCCAGTATTCCTGGAAATTGCCCAGAGAGTTGCCCATTACGTGGGCGTACTCGCACATGAAGAACGGCTTGGGGTTGGCGGATTTGCCGCGGGCGATGATGCTCTCCACGGAGGGGTACATCGTGCTGTCGATGTCCGCCACCGAGTTCATGCCTTCATAATGGACGGGACGCGTGGAATCCAGGGCATGAACGGTGTCGGCGGCGGCCTTGAAGTTGTCGCCATGGCCGGCTTCGTTGCCGAGCGACCAAATGATGATGCTCGGGTGGTTCTTGTCGCGCTCGACCATATTCGTCACGCGATCCACGTGTGACGCGCGCCACTCCGGCCGCGCCGCCAGCGTGCCAGGCGCTTCGTAGCCCATGCCGTGCGTCTCGATATTGGCCTCGCTGACGACGTAGATGCCGTACTTGTCGCAGAGGTCCAGCCACTTGACGTCGTCCGGATAATGGCACGTGCGCACGCAGTTGACGTTGAGGCGCTTCATCCATTCGATGTCCTGCACCATGCGTTCGAACGGCACGGCGCGCCCGTGGTCGGGATCGTGCTCGTGGCGGTCAACGCCCTTCAGTTTGACGGGGCGGCCGTTGACGAGGAAGACGCCGGATTTCCATTCCACCTTGCGGAAGCCGGTATTGCAGCGGGCCACTTCCAGAACCTTTCCGGCGGAGTCTTTGAGCGTGACCAGCGTGGTGTAGAGGTACGGATCTTCCGCGGACCAGAGGCGAGGCTTCGAGATGGTAACGGTTCCAGCCACAGCGCTTTCAACGCCTTTGGCGATGGCGCCGGTCTGCTTCTGGATAAGGGTGGCGGGGCCAACCCGCTTGCCGGACGCGTCCAGGAGGGTCAGCTCAACGGAGTATGGCTGCACGTCCGCGGCGCCGAGGTTGCGCACTGCCGCGGCGAAGTTGATGATCCCATTGCGGTAATTCGCATCCAGGTCAGGGACCGCACGAAAATCGCGGATTTGGACTGTCGGGGTCGAATACAGGTAGACATCGCGGTAAATGCCGCTGAAGCGCCACACGTCCTGGTCTTCCATGTAACTGGCGTCGGACCATCGAAAGACCTGCGCGGCAACGGTGTTCATTCCTTCGTGCAGATACGGTGTGATGTTGAACTCCGCAGGGGTCATGCTGTCCTTGCTGAAACCCACGTACTGACCGTTGATCCAGAGGTAGAAGAACGACTGCACGCCCGCGAAATGGATGAAAACCTGGCGTCCGGCCCAACCGGCGGGGATGCGAAAATCTCGGCGGTAGGAGCCCACCGGATCGTAGTTGTGATCCACGAAAGGCGGGTTCGCCGGGAAAGGATAGGTGATGTTGGTGTAGATCGGGACACCGTAGCCTTCCATTTCCATGCAGGAGGGCACGGGAATGGTGTCCCAGTCCTTCATCCCATAGTCCGCATTTTGAAAGCCTTGCGGCCTGTCGTCCGGTTTGCCCACCCAGTGGAATTTCCACGGGCCGTTGAGCGACTGGTGGAACGGGGACGCCTCCCGGGTTCCGAGCATCGCCGAAGCGGTGTCGGCGTAAGGGATAAGCGTACTGTGGGGCGCTTCCTTATTGAGGTGGAGCGCTTCGGGGTTTTCCCAATCGTTCACGGCGGATCTCCCTGTCTTCGGTATCGCCAGCAACGCGGCGGTGACTGCGAGTATCTGAAGGGCAAAACGGGGATTCAACATCGGATCTCGGACCTTTCCTGGCGGGTGGACACTTACTGGGAGGATGGCCGAATTATCGCGGCGACGGCAAATGCGCTTCCATCGGCTGAAGCCGACGGCTGCCGAACGAAACCGGCTGAAGCCGGTTGCTCGGTGCTGCGCCGCTCCGTTGAGCCGGTTTGAACCGGCTTTGTAGGCTAGCCGTCGGCTTCGGCCGATGGCGCAACGGCTTTACCCAAATCTGACACGTGCCTTACGTCTCGTCGCTTGTTGACGCGGCTCGCGCGCATGCGATACATTAGGGGTGAAGAGCAGGCAGCCCGGTGAATCGGGAGTAGCCGGGCCCGCGCGTGGCGGGCAGCAGGCATTGATGAGCCCTGCGGGACTGAAACCAGGTTCCGCGGGGTTTTTTGCGCGATCCCGCCGGGCACGTCGCCGGAGCGTCGGCCGGCATCGGGTCGTGCGCGCTTCACCAGGACACACGAGATGAGTAAAAGCGAAACCGCCATCCGCCGGGCCGGCGAGGAGAAGCGTTGGGTGGCGCTCACCTCGGTGGGCGCGGCCGTCCTGCTGACCTCCACAAAGCTGGTCATCGGTATCTCCACGGGGAGCCTCGGAATCCTGTCCGAGGCGGCGCACTCCGGCCTGGATTTTGTGGCGGCGGCGATCACGTATTTCGCCGTCCGGGTGTCGGACCGTCCGGCCGACGCGGACCATACCTATGGCCACGGCAAGGTTGAAGCGCTTTCCGCGCTCGTGGAAACGCTCCTGCTGCTGATCACCTGCGCGTGGATCATCCACGAAGCGGTGGCGCGCCTACTGTTCCGGGAGGTGCACGTCGAGGCGACGCCCTGGGCCTTCGGGGTCGTGCTGATGTCGATCGTCATCGACGTGTCGCGGTCGCGAGCCCTGATGCGCGTTGCGAAGAAGCACAACAGCCAGGCTCTGGAGGCGGACGCGCTCCATTTCAGTACGGACGTCTGGAGCTCCACCGTGGTGCTCGTCGGCCTCGCGCTGGTGAAATACGGCGAGTTGACGCATGCGGGCGCCGGGTTCCAGAGAGCGGACGCCCTGGCGGCCCTCGGAGTGGCCGCCATCGTGATCCAGGTGTGCTTCAATCTGGGGAGGCGGACGCTGGACGTGCTGCTGGACAAGGCGCCGGCCGGCCTGGCCCTCGAGATCGAGGAGGCTGTGAGGGAGGTTGACGGCGTGCGCGGGGTCCACAGGCTGCGCCTGAGGCGCGTTGGCCCGGACATCTTTGTGGACCTGGTCGTTTCGGTGGAATCGCATACGCAATTGCAGCGCAGCCATGCGATCGCGGAATCCGTTGAAGGCGAGATATGCAGGCTGTCTCCCGGAGCGGACGTCGTCGTTCACGTGGAGCCAGAGCCCCGCGCGGGCGAGTCCGACATTGAGCGCATCCGCGACGTGGCGGCGGGTCTGGGGCAGACGGTCCATAACGTCGTCCTTTGGGAGCACAGCGGGAAAACCCACGTTGACCTGCATGCTGAACTGCCGGATGGGATGGAGCTTGGAGACGCTCACGACGTCGCGGATGCGATGGAGCAGGCCATCCACGAGGCACTGCCGGATGTATCCTCGGTTACCATCCATATCGAGCCGCGCGAGGATCGTCAGGGGGTCACGGAGGACATTACGGCTCATTCCAAGAGCGTCATATCCCGCGTGGAGGCTGCCGCGGCCGCGGTTGGCGGCGTGCTGGAATGCCACGATGTGAGTGTCCTCAAGACGGCTCAGGGGCATCGGGTGGCGATGCACTGCGTGTTTGACGCGTCGCTGTCCGTGTCGGAAGTGCACCGGATTTCGTCACAGCTTGAGGAGAGAGTACAACGGACTGTTCCGAACGTTATCCGGGTAACCACACACCCGGAGCCGCTCGGAAAGTGACGGGGCGGGGCGCGCGCCCCTGCGGCGCGCCATACAAGTGTGCTACAGGCCGCCCGTGCGGGCGGCCTGTAGGTCTTTCATTCGTCAGTCGCCGCCGCTGAGGACGTCTACGAGGCCGACGTCTATGCCCTGGCCGCCGGTGGTCTGGTGGCAGTGCGCCGCCAGCGTGATCTTAGCGCCGGGCTTCAGAAGAGCCGCGGCGGCGGGAGAGATGTCCAGCCACGTATAGGCGTTCACGTAGCCGGCCTCGGACGCGGCGGGAACGCCGTTCACGTAGATCTCGACGTCCTCGTCGTGGTAGACGCTGAACTTCAGCGCGCGGAACCTGCCCTCGGGCATCGTGAACTCCCGACGAAGCCAGATGTCATCGGTGTTCCATGCCGTTCCGGCGACCGCTCCGGGGGTGCCGCGCGATCCGAATCCGCCGGGCCCTTCGGTCCAGCCCGAGGCGTCGAACGCGGGTGAAGCCCAATCGTCGGCCGGCTTCGCCGTCGTGTAGCGCCACATGACCGGCGTCCGCTCGGAAGTCGGGACCACTTCCTTCACCTCCGGCGGTGTGGGCAGCGGAGCCCACTTGCCGACCTTCGCCTTGTCGCGGCCGGCCCACTTCTTCCACACGGCGTCGTCCGACATCATCTTGATGAAGATACCGCCGATGACCGAGCGGGCGCGGAAGCCGGCCTCCCTCGCGTCCGTGGTCTCGTACCAGTCGGTGAACGGCACTCGCGAGCGGGTGTCGTTGACGGAGTCATAGGCGGCGGCGACGATCGCGTCGAGGTCCTCGCGCTTCTCTGCCATCGTTGCCGTCCAGAGCTCCCAGTCGGTTTTGGTGTACGTCCTCCGGCTGTCCAGCGGCACGCCGTAACGCTGCATCACGGTCCTGTAGAAGGCCAGTTCCTGGCGCGCCACGGACGCCGGGAAGATGTCCAGGCCGAGCAGGCGATCCCACACCAGGTTGTATTTCTGGCTCCAGGTTCCGGGCTTGTCGAACGCGAGGCGCGTATGGTCTCCATCGGCGGCCATACGGACCCATTCCTTCGCCATGGAACGCGCGCTTGCGAAGAAATCATCGGCGACGTCCTGCTTGCCCAGCATTTCCGCCATCCGGGCGTACGAAGCGAGCGCGAGGATTGCCTTGGCAGACAGGTTGACGTTGTGCGCCAGGTGACCGGCGAAGTCGTCGGTGCAGAGCTGGTTTTCGGGATCCAGGCCTTTTTCGCGCAGGTAGTTCGCCCATTTGGTGAGCGTTGGCCAGTAGGCGCCGGCGTATCTGGCGTTGCCGTCCGTCTTCGCCAGCCCGGCGATCATCAAGAGCATATCGCCGCTTTCCTCAACCGGCATCTGATTCTCTTCGGTGCGTTCGCCGCCGCCATAGACCTGGCCGCCCGCGATGGGGTAGGTCCCCAGATCGTGCGGGGCAAACGACCACTTCCAGCGGGGCGACGCGGCGTAGTCCAGCACGGGGGTCAGCTGGGCTTTCAGCAGTGACGGGCTGACGAGCAGGAGCAGCGGCGAACCGGGGTAGATGACGTCCACGGTGGCTATACAGCCGTTGCTGGAATTCTCCTTGGGGAAGTAGAGCGGCTGTTTCTTCGCGTCCGCGGCGATTCCGCACGCGGCGAGGGATTGGCGGTAGGCCAGCGCGCACAACTGGGCGTATTTCGCGCCGCCGAGACGTTCCGCATCCGCGGTGATATCGCGGTCGAACTCCACGCACCGCTTCTCGATGCCGGGGAATTCCTTGTAAGCGGTTCGCAGCAGGCCCTCCGGGGTCGCGCCATTGCGCCGCCAATACGGCCGGAGTTTCGTCCCGAAGTAGCGGATGGAATAGATCTCGTCGTACGCCAGGATCACCTGGCGCGTGACCGGTTCGGCGCTCACCTTGCCAAGATCGAAAGCGAAGGCCAGTGCGGTCTGGTTGGGGTCAGTTGGCTGCCGTCCGTTTTCATTGAACGTGATGGGGCTGCCGGTGAAGTCCGACATGATCGCCTGGCTGCCGCCGGCGACGGCCTTTTCACCCTGGCCGATGGCCGAGGCGACGTAGACGTAGCCCCAGTCGATTCGGTGATCGTCGCCGGACGAACGCAGCACCGGCTGGGAATCGGTTCCAGCCCTGAGCCAGGACAGTGAACCCGCCATCCCGCGCTCGATCCCCACGGCTTCGCGAGGCGTGTTCACAGCCAACAGCGTGCTGGTGCTGTCGAAGAGCGAGACCGCGTGGGACTGCCCATCGATGGAGCGCACCTTCCACGTAAGGTAGGTGAGCGGGCGCGCGAACACCTCGAGGTCGTCCGGGAGCGAAGCGGTGAGGAACGTGAGCGTCACGTCTACCTGTTCCGTTGCGAAACGGTAGATAGTGCGCGTTGGCGTCACTTCCAGGCCGACCTGGGGCATCGCCTCGACGTTCTCGGGGTCTGCGCCCATCAACCGGAATGATTTGCCGTCAACCTTAATGATGCTGGAGAGCGGTTGCGCGCGGTTGGTCCAGTGGACGGTGGTGGCATCGGTCAGTCGATCGGCGGATGACCAGATGCTGAGGAATGGGTTGTTCGCCACGAGCGGCACGGAAGGCGGGCGGAAGGCGGTCTGCCCCCACGCGGGTATCGAAACCGCGAGGGCGGCGCAGACGGCAAGTCGCTTGGTAATCAGCATTTAGAGTTTCCTTGTTTTCATTTTGATCCGGTCCGGAGCATTCACTCAGGATCGGGGCGAGTACAGGCAACGGCTACGTGGCTGTCCGCAGTCCCGTAGTACAGGTACCACCTGTGCCGGAAATGGACGAGGCCCTCAACGAAGACGGTCCCGCCCTGGTATTGGCCGGTCGTTTCGTATGGCTTCTCCGGTGTGAGGAAATAGCCGTCGCGACGATCGAGCAATTTCGCGGGGTCATCCTGCGAAAACAGAGCCTGGCCGGCGGAGTACGTGGCGGCTCGCAGGGTGGTATCTCCGTTGCGCGCCGCGTTCTTGCCATTGAAGAGAAGGACGATGCCGGCGGGTGTGATGACGGCCGGCGGGCCACACTCCACCAGGTCGCTGTCCCATTTGCCGGCGCGGCGGTCCATCACCACGGCGAGGTCGCCGGGCGCATTGATGACGGGATTCCAGTCCATCAGATTCGTCGAAGTCGCGGCGTGGATCTGTCCCTCACCCCAGTACATCCAGTATTTGCCGTCGATTTTCGCGGCGATCAGGCGATCTCGCACGAGGCGGCAGACGACGGAGGCGGACTTGCTCCAGGTTGACGCGAAGCGCCCGGCCGCGGCCTTTGCGAACACGGGGCCGCGCTTCACCCAGTGAACGAGGTCGCGGGAGGTCGCAGCGGACAGGGTGGCGGTCTGGCGGTTCCACGCCGTGTACAGCAGCAGGTATCCGCCGTCCGGGGTTTCCACGACGCGCGGGTCCTCGCAGCCGCCGGGCCAGTCGCGGTTTTTCTGGTCGTCCTTGTCCGGGTAAAGAACGGGACGCGGTAGCTTCTTGAAAACCTTGCCGTCTACGCTGTTCGCCAGGCCGATGCGCGACGTATGCATGCCGATCCCGTTGCCGGAATCGTCCTCGGCGCGATACAGCACGTACACGCGGCCGCCACGAACGACCGCCGCCGGGTTGAACACGTTGTCCTTCTCCCAGGCGACGACCTTTCCGCTGAGCGGGCAGTAGAAGCGCGAGTCGCCGGGAGACAGCACGGGGTTGGCGGAATCTACCTTGATGAACGGGCCGATGCCCCATTGGGTGGCGGGCTTTGGCCGTGCGGCGAGGGATGCCGATGTGGAAGCCAGGAGCAGAGGGAGGATCGCCAGGCCTCGCCACGAGCGTCTAGAGTACAATCGCTAACCTTTCGTCAGATGGTGGTTTGAAGCGCCGGGATGGCCCATCGGGCAGCGCGTTTGGACGGTGTGCCCCCCACTTAAGGTAGCCGCCTGACGGTCCGAACTCCAAGAGAACCCCCGAAGGCCGGCAACCGGGCGCCTCAGGAGAGCCAGCGGGCCAGCAGGTCGGGATGGAGCCGCCACGAGAGAATGCCGGCCAGGCCCATCAACACGCCGAACGCGGCGGGAAACATCGACAGCGCGAACAGCCACCGCTTGTGAGTGAGCGCCGTCATGGCGAGGAGGGCGATCGCCAATGCGATGGCCGCGGACGAAGCGTCAAACTGATCGTCGCGGAAGTTCAGCGCGTCATAATCCTTCTGATCGTTGTCGGCGGCGGCCTTCGTTTCGGCCTCTTTGGACACCTGCTCCGCGGCGATTGCCGTGTATCGGGCCGAGGCGGCGGCGTATCCCGGGCGCTGCCCCGGCGCCGAGGCTTGCGCCATCGCCCGCAGCTCATCGGCTGTGGCCCGCGCCACCTCCTCGCGGATCTTGCGCGCCTGATACCAGTTCCAATCGTCAATGCTCTTCGCTTGCGCGGCCTGCATCGCCTGCACGATGTTGTTGTCCTTCACGTCGCAGATGCCCATGAACGTCGCCAGGAGCGCGACCGCGATGGCGACCAGGGTGTTCAGTCGCGCGTGCCCTTTGCCGCCGGCTTCGCCTGCGTCGGTCCCCAAATCCAGATCCATCCGTTGCCTCCCGGGACCGCCGCAGACCGGCGTTCCCCAACTCCGTCACGCCGGAGCCGCACTACGCCCGGCGCGACGCCGGACGTACCGTGAAGCCCACGGCCGCCATCGTCAATTCAGCACGCGCACGTCGAAGAAGACCGCACGCCGCCGGTCGCTATAGCGGATCTCCGGTTCCACGCACCGCAGCCTCTTCGCGATCCCCACTTCCACGTCGTACATCTTGTGATTGCCCACGTCGTATCGCAAATCAGTTTCCAGGCGGTAGTGCCCCCAGGAGATCCTTTTGCCCGCGTAGGCCTCCGTCTGAACCAGAACCTGGTCCCACTGGAACGGCGTGTGTCCCTGAAGGCCATTGAGGCGCATCCCGACCTCCTCGAACGTGTCGCGGTCTTTCCCCTCGCGCCCGATGGAGACGTCCGCGCGCGCTGTGCGGTAGAAATCGTGAGTAGAATAGGCGGAGGCGCGGGCACCCACGATCAGGCGAAGCCCCGGGTGCTCTCCGTGATCGAGCACAGTGTGTTCGTACGAGGCCGTGGCCCGGCGCGCGCTCACGCCGGTAGAGTGTTCGCGGTAGCTGCCAACGTTCAGCGTGTTCGCACTGTTATCGCCGAAGCGGATTCCGAGTTCGGGCACGCGTGAAACCAGCACGGGCAGCCGATCGCGGGAGGCGCGTTCCTGTTTCCAGTCCGCCACTGCGTAGGGTGTGATGCGCCCCTCGTTGGCGTAGCTGGCGATGCCGCGCCAGCCAACGCGCGTGGTGACCTCCACCTCGACGTTCACGTTATCGGACAGCGCAATGGCCTGCGAGAGGGTGAAGCCGGAAACCTGGCTGCGCCCGGGGCGGGGGAAGGGCAACGCCTGGCGGCCGCTGCCGCCTTTGGGCCGCGCCTTGTGCGTGAAGAGGGGCAGCGTTACGATCCGATGGTGGAACAGGTCCAGGCTCACGTGGCGGGCGGAGATTCGGCGGTCATTGTTAAGCGTTACGGATTGCGCGTGGATAACGTAGTCCGGGTTATCGAGGCCGCAGCCGCTGAAGGTGGCGTCCAGCATGAGGCGCCGGTTGGGCAGCATTTCGAGCGAGGCTGCCCGAAACTCCATGCCGTCTTCGGAGAACCGCACGGTCTCGATGCGTCCCTCGCGTTTGGTCCAGTTATAGCGGGCGGACGAGCCGGTGGCTACGTGGTTGTCCCACAGCAGGGTTACGGAGTTTGTTGCGACGACCTCGCCGGCGTTGTAGTCCACCGTCACGGTCTCCGCTGTGAGGACGATAGCGGGCGGCAGTTTGCCGTCCGGGAGTCCCCGGTAGATCTCGGCGCGGACGGGTTGTGACTGGCCGCTGAAGACCAGCGCGTTCCCATCGGGCGTGGACTCCACGCGGTCCGTGTACACGGTGATATGGTCCATGCCGTCCGGCGAGAGCGAAAGCGATGCGGGCGTTTGCTGCGCTTGGGCAGCGGCGCCGGCCAGAAATGCGAACAGGAAGAGGTTTGAGCGTTTCATCGCACGTACTGTAGCATCAAAAAGGAGGTTGAGCCCCCCTCCCGAAGGAGGGGGGCTCAACTCAGACTTCGTCCAGGTCAGGTTTGATTAGAACTTGACGGTGAACTGGCCGACGGCCACCGATCCCTTGGCGTCCTGGCCGTTGTTCAACAGCATGGCGCCCTTGTCGCGGTAGTCGATGATCTGGTAGAGCAACCGGAACGAGGAGTTGGCGGAAAGCGCTGCGCCGTAACCCAGGTTGTAGTACGTCTGCTCGGCAGTGGCGCCGGTCGTGTTGATCAGCGGGTTTGCCTTAGTGCGGACGTTCTCGACGCCAAGGTCAACCTTGCTGTAATCGCCGATGTTGAACTTCAGTCCGGCGGTCCAGTGGGTGATCCTGGTGTTGTCGTCATCCGCCATCACCGCAGCGTCGGTGGAACCAACGCCGGCGACGATGGAGCGGTACTGGGCAGCGGAACCGGTGAAGTCCAGGCCCTTAGCGAGGTTCACGCCGACCGTGCCCTCATATCCCTTGATGTTGACCGGGTTCTTCCAGCCGCCGATCGCGCCCCAGGAGCCCGGAGCTCCGAAGAGGGGATCGATCTTCTTGTAGCCGGCGGTGAGGGCGACGGTGCGGATGTTGAACGCGAGTTTGGCGTCGATGGCTTCGTGCTTGCCGTCAACCACGGAGTTATCGGTGTTGAGCTTGAACTTCTTGCCGCGCTCGAACATGTTGCTGTTCGCGTATTCGGCCTGAACGCCGATGCCGCGGATGAGCTTGAGCGAGAGGTCGGCGCCGTAGACGGAAGCGCGACCGACGTCCATCGGCTTGTAGCCGGCGAGGGCGTCGACGCCCGTGTACGGGGTGAGGTCGGTGTTGTTGATGCCGGCGTTGATGTAGCTGAGGCCCAGGGTGCCGCCGAGCGGCGTGCCGAGGACGGCGCGGATACCGGCGGACTGCGTGGCCGGAGCGAACATGAACGGCAGGCCGCGGAGCGACATGTTGGAACGAGCGCCGAAGAGGGCTTCGGGCATCGTCAGGATAGCGGCGTCGCCTTCACGGGTCATGGCGTAAGGAGCGTTGGGGCTGTAGACGCCACCGGTGAAGAGAACCGGGTAGCCGGCTCCGTTCGGGAACATGCCGTTGACGTCCGGTCCGCCCTGCATCAGGGAGGTGCCGTGCGTTCCGGCGTAGGCGCTGATGGCGATGCCACCGATGTTGAAGCCACCCTTGGCGCCGGTGAAGATAACTTCGCCGTTGTCGGTGAAGGGAAGGTTGGTGTAGGTGTCGTAGTCAACGAGCTTCAGGGTGTAGGGTGTGAACTGCACGCCGGTTTTGCCGGCCTCAAAGTCGACCTTGCCGAGGAGTTTGAGGTCAAGCGGCGCGGAGATATAGGCCTTGAGGGGCGTGATCTCGCTGTTCATGCTGCCCTTGGTGGTGCTGCCGTAGGGGAAGCCACCGCGGTTGAAACCGGGGTCGTTCGGCCAGACCGGGGAGGCCGCATAGGCGCCCGCGAAGTTGCCGATATTGACGTCGGTGACGGCGGAGATGGTGTCGCTGACTCTGGCGCGGATGTTGAGCTGGGTGTTGTAGGCGATCTGTGCGAACTCAAACAGGTTGGTCGTGGGAGCCAGCGGGCGGCCGTCGATGTCGACGGGGGCGCCGGAGAAGTTGTTGGTGCTGCTGTTGACCGCGTAGACAGCGGGGTTCTTGAGGGTGTCGCGGTTTGTGGACGACAGCTTGGCGATGACGTCAGCCTGGCCGGTGATCTTGATGCGATCGATTTCTTTTTCGATCTTGGTCACGCGGTCGGTCAATGAGGCCAGGTCTTTGCGAAGACCGGCAACGTCCACCTGCAGCATTTGCAGTTCAGGGGCGAACTGGTCGACGAGCTTTTTGAGCGCGTCGAAGTCGTCCTTGGTGACGAATGCAGCGAGGTCCGAGGTCTTGGCGTAGCCGCTAAGATCCGGAGGAGTGCTGGTGGACGACGGGATGGCCGCGATCTGATCCTTGATGCTCTGTTCGAACTGGGGGATCATACGGGCGATCGCCGTGGCGAACTCGTAGCGCGTCATAGCGCGCTTGCCGCCGAATGTGCCATCGGGGTAACCGATGACGATGCCCCTCTGGGCGAGGGTGTTGACCGCTTCGTAGGACCAGTGGTCGCGCGGCACGTCTGCAAACGGAGCTTGCGCGTGCGCCGTGGTGGCCACGATCGCTACTGTAGCGATACCCATCAATAGTCTCTTCATACTTTTCCTCCTGAAAAGAGCCAGAGACATTCCGGGACCTCGTTGACCTGGTCCTTGATGGGTGTGGAAATCGGCGCAGTGTCCATGTTTCCTGCTTCGCCTTCCGTGCCTCTCAAGGCTTCGATCAATTTCGATACCGGGCCGCACACAACCGGCGAACCCGCCGATGGAGGTGCGACATTCGCTTCCCACTTTTCACGCCGAAGAAGATTCCGGCGCCGCAGACTGTGGGGAAGCATTCAGCCTGCGCAGCACGACATTTCAATGTGCGGACCCGTATCGGGGCCGCACCGCCATGCATATATTGGATAAAACGTGCCGGTTCCTTAGCGGCTAAAACTCCGCTGAAACCCGGATGCGCAAGCATCCACCTACACGGTTTATCCCTTACTCTATCTTAGCGATTGGTGCAACACGTTTCAAGCAAGGCCATCCTTGTCGTACCCATTCTGCCATGAGGTTATTCTGCATTTCATCGGCTAACGCATTCCCATCGGTGATTAGTTCGAAAAATCCGCGGAGTCCGGGGTATTGGAATCCTCACTCGGCGGCACGGCGCCTTTGCGGCAGTGGACCGGCCGCACCGCGACCCGGCACACTGGATGTAGAGGGCCGCAGCGAGCATGCCAGAGAAGAGACGGGTCTCGTACCTGGCGTAACGAATTTCACAAGACCGGTGTCACGATCGATTACTGACCGTGGACCGCAAGCAGGCACGACCCGTACGGGCCGTCTGCCGGCCATACCATAGAAGAGCATTTCGATGAACGTGGAGAACAATAGAACAAGACGGCCGGCGTGGGTTGAAGTGGACCTCGGCGCGATCCGGCGCAACGTGGCGGCGGTCCGCAAATGGGTCGGTCCGGAATGCGGCGTCTGGGCCGTGGTGAAGGGAAATGCGTACGGACACGGACTGGTTCCGGCGGGACTCGCGGCGTTGAAGGGCGGCGCGGCCGGGCTGGCCGTCGCGATCCCGGATGAGGCGATTGCGCTGCGCGATGGCGGCGTGGCGGCGCGGATTCTGGTGATGGGAATCTCCGAACCGGCCGCGGCGGACGATATCGTGAGGAATGGCCTGGACGCGGCGGTCTCCACCGTGGAACTGCTGGCGGCGCTATCCGATGCCGGGCTGCGTTATGGAACGCCTGCCCGAGTGCACGTGAAGGTGGATACCGGCATGGGACGGGTGGGCGTGCTCCCGGAGAGCGCGAATGACTTCCTGCGGCGCGTGGCGCAGGCGCCCGGGGTTCGGTGGACGGGGCTGATGACGCATTTTGCCACGGCGGATGACGACCCGGAATACGCCCTCGAGCAATGGCGCCGGTTCTCTGCGGTTATCGAGGCTGCCCTCTCGATGAGGGGGGCCCCGGATCCTCTCTGTGTACACGCGGCGAATTCCGCGGCCACCTGCCGGCTGCCGCAGTCCTACCAGGCGACAGCGGGGGCAGCGCCGATGGTGCGGCCCGGGCTCCTGATATACGGTATCTCGCCGATGGACGGTGGGTTCGGCCCGAGCGTGGAGCCGGCGCTGAGCCTGAAGGCGCGGGTCACACAGGCGCGAAACGTGCCCGCGGGGACGTGCGTGAGCTACGGCGCGACGGTGACGACCGTGCGCCCAACCCGCCTGGCGATCGTTCCGGTGGGCTACGCGGATGGTTACAGCCGCGCGAACAGCAACCGGGCGAGCGTGCTGCTGCGGGGCAAGCGGGTTCCCATTCTGGGGCGGGTATGCATGGATCAGTTCGTGATCGACGCGACGGAATCGGGAGCGGAGATCGGCGACGAGGTGGTGCTGATCGGCCGCCAGGGCGATGAGGCGGTTACGGTGCTGGACGAGGCGGACTGGGCCGAGTCCATTCACCACGAGGTGCTGACGCGGCTGTCGGATCGGCTGCCGAGAGTCTACGAGGGCTGAGGGCGCAAGGCCGAGGCCCGAGCCAATACTGGATCAAGGAGGGGGGCTTATGTCCGGTCATGTCGCATCGGAAGGCGGGGCTACGAGTGTGGAATGCATCATTCCCATTCTGAGAGTCCGGGATCTGGCCGCAAGCCTTAACCACTACGAGACGGTTCTGGGCTTCCACAGGGATTGGGGCGGGGAGCCCGGCGGGATCATGGCTTCGGTTTCGCGCGACAATTGCGGGATCATGTTATGCGAGGGCGAGCAGGGGCATTTCGGAACCTGGGTGTGGATAGGAGTGTCGGATGTCCGGCCGCTCTTCCAGGCGCTCAAGGCGGCCGGCGCACACATCGCCATGGAGCCGGTGAACTTCTCGTGGGCGCTGGAGTTTCGGGTGGAGGACCCCGACGGCCACATACTGCGTTTCGGGTCGGAGCCCGACGGCGCCTCTCCGTTTGCGGATCGCGCCGCCGGAGGATAGCCAACAAAGCACGGCGCCAGAATCTCCCGCGCTCGACGCCCGCGGCGCCGAGGCGCTCTGTCGCCCGTCTATAATGGAACCATCATGGAAGACCCAAAACCCGCCTCAACCGCTACGGTACCCGAATTGCGCGATCGCATCGACGCGCTTGACGTCGAGATACTGGGCCTGATCAACCGGCGCGCCGCACTGGCGCAGGAGATCGGCCGTCTGAAAGCCGCCAACCGCAAGGAGGACGCTCCGCCGCGCCCGATCTACGTGCCGGAGCGTGAGAAAGCCGTGCTCTCCCGCCTGGCCGAAAAGAACGCCGGCCCGTTGGATGCGGCGGCGGTCCGGTCAATCTACCGGGAGATCATTTCCGCGTGCCGCGCGCTGGAGAAGACCCTGCGGGTTGCGTACTACGGGCCTCCGGCGACTTACACCCATATGGCGGCGATGCAGAAGTTCGGCGGAGCCACCGAGTTCCTCCCGCTGCGAACGATCCGCGACGTCGTTCAGGCCGTGGAGACTCAACAGGCGGATTACGGCGTTGTGCCGGTGGAGAACAGCACCGCCGGAGCCGTGGAGAGCACTCTGGATGTTTTCGCGAACACCGACGTAAAGGTTTGCAGCGAAATCTTCATCCCGATTCACCACAACCTGCTGAGCCGGGCGGACAGCCTCACGAAGGTCACGCGATTGTATTCGCACCCGCAGGCCACGGCGCAGTCACGCCAATGGCTGATGGCGAACCTTCCAAACGCCGACATTGTGGAGGCCATATCGACCTCGGCCGCCGCGGAACAGGCCACCCACGATCCGACCATCGGCGCGATCGCCAGCCGGGCGGCGTCCGACCAGTACGGGCTGAACATTTTGGCCGAGAACATCGAGGACAACCCGAGGAACAAGACGCGCTTCCTTGTGGTGGGAATGAACCGGCCGGAGCGCACGGGGCATGACAAGACGAGCCTGATGCTGAGCGTGCGGCATGAGGCCGGCGCCCTGTACAAATCGCTGGCGTCATTTGAGCGCCACGGCATCAACATGATGATGATCGAGAGCCGGCCGACAAAGCAGACTCCGTGGGAGTACCTGTTCTTCATCGACATTCAGGGCTACGTTGCGGATCCCCCGTTGGCGGCGGCGATCAAGGAGTTGGAGGAGCACAGCCTGTTCGTGCGCGTGCTTGGGAGCTACCCGGAGGCGGAGTAGCGGGATAGAGCCGGTGAAACTTGGAATTTGCTTACGGCGTACTGTGGGCTGAGCATCGTGAACGGCGCGGGATGCTCAGCTTGCGTTCGTGACGCCGAAGACTCAAGAGGTTCATCATGGACGAAACGACCAGGAATTGCCCGTCTTGCGGGAGACCCAATGGCATTGACGATACCGCCTGCATGTTTTGCGGGCAGGAACTGTCGGGCCGCTTTCGCCCCGCGGAGCCGTTCACCGGGTACCCGCCGCCTTTCAGCGACACCGCAACCATTGAGCCGCCCGCGACCGCCGAGGCGCCGCCCGAAAAGCTTCCCGCGGCCGAGCATGTAGAAGTGCCGGAGCCGGCCCCGCAGTCTATCGAAGCCGCCCCGGAGCCCGAACAACCCGCCGACGAAGTGCGCCCGGCGGAGCCCCCGTCCTTTGTGTTCCCATCCGTATCGAGACCGGAGGACGCCGGCGCCTTCGGGGCTTCGACTGCGGATGCGCCCCTGGCCGGGCTGGATCTGCCTCAGGAAGTGTTTGCGGCGATCTACGGATTGACGAAAGCCAATATGAGGATCCCGGCCATATCGATGCTTCGCCAGCACTCGGACCTTAGCCTGACCGATGCGACGGACAGGATCGACAGGCTTGGAATCCTGCTGGGCGTACGCCAGAAGCAGTGCTACATTGCCACCGCGTGCTACGGCGACGCCGATCACCCGGACGTGGAATCACTGCGGCGGTTTCGCGACGAGGTTCTGCTGCGCACCGTCTGGGGGAGGGCATTCGTGCGGGTGTACTACGTCCTGTCGCCACGGATCGCGGAGAGGCTGGGGCGCCACGCGCTTCCGGCCGCCATATTGCGCCGGGCTGTGCTGGAGCCGCTTGTGCGCGGGCTTCACACGCGCTCCGCGACACGCCGCTAGCCGGGGATCAGGTTCCGCCCAAATGAAGCCCGGCGATGCGGGCGACGATCCACGGGAGAAGGCGGTACAGGACCGTCGGCACGGAGATGCCAAGGAAGGCGCCCCAGACAACTTCCTGCGTGGTGTGGATGCGCGCCTGAACGCGGCTCTGCGCCACTAGCGCCGCGATGCACATCGCGAGGAACGCCGTGGGCAGCTGGTTGCTCACGAAGAGGATGCTGGTGGACAGGTAGAACCCCAGGGCGCTGTGTCCGCTCACCACGCCGCCGCTGAGGAAGGTGCCCTTGTTGCCAAGCGTTTTGCTGATGATGGTCAGCAGAAAGAGCAGAGCGAAACCGCTCACACCCACCTGGATCGGATCCTCCCGCTGGTCGATGAGCGAAATCTCGAAAAGTCGCTGGTAGTTGTCCGGGTTGAAGAACACCAGGAAGGCCACTATGATCGCCAGGACGGTGGCGACTAGAACGGCGCCGGCGGCGATGTCCTTCGCGATCTTGGCCAGAGGGTGATAGGAATCCGTGATGAGATCGACGGTGGCCTCGATGGCGGTGTTGAGCATCTCGGTGAGGAAGACCAGCGCCATTGCGAAATAGAGCAGGAACCAGTGCTCCCGGTCGAGCCGCATCATCGCCCCCAGCGTCACGATGACGGCGGCCATGATGAAATGGAACCGCATGTGTTTCTGGGTGCGGAAGACGTGAATTATCCCTTCAATCGCGTGCTTGAAGGAGAACAAGGTTGTCTTGGTTGGTCGGGGCATGGCCGGGTGTCAGTTGTCGGGTATCAGGTGTCGGGATTCAGGAAATCTTAGTCAGGGTGGTGGCTTTGGCGATCATCAGTTCCAGCCCTTCTTCAGTATCGTCATCATAGCCGATGAGGTGTAGTACGGAATGCAGGAAGAGCCACGTGATCTCGGCGCCGAGGGACTGGCCGCGCTCATCGGCCTGACGCTGAGCGGTGTCCACCGAAATAACCACATCTCCGAGGTGCACGGGCATGCCGGGGGCGGGTCGTTCACCGGGTTCGTACTGAGGGAAAGACAGGACGTCCGTGGGCTTATCCAGTTTGCGATAGTCCCGGTTGAGAGTCTGGATTTCGTCGTCGGTGCAGAGCCAGAGGTCCACTTCGGCTTCGTCGGGCCAGCCTTCAGTTCGCAGCAGGTTCGCGGTCAGGGCTGTCAGGCGCCGGCGGGGCAGCCTCGCCGGGCGCGTCTTTCGTACCGTGATCTCCATTCCCGTTCCTGTGTCCATTCTCGCCTTCGGCGCGCGCGGCATCATCCTGTCCGGGCACGCCAGGGTATTCGATGCGTGTGTGGAGCATGCTGACGAGCGTCCGGACGAACGCGGCCTTGATGCCGCCGATATCCCGGAACGTGAGGTCGCACTCGTCGAACTGTCCGTCGTTCAGTTTCGCCTGAATGATCGTATCGATGGTCTGTTCGATCTTTTGCGGCGTGGGCTTCTCAACGGTGCGGCTGATGGCTTCGACGTTGTCGGCAAGCATCAGGATGGCCATTTCGCGGCTTTGAGGTTTCGGCCCTTCGTATCGAAACTGCTGCTCCAGGGTGTCGTTGTGGATTTCGCCGCCGGTAGCCTGGTGGTAGAAGAAGCTTACGAGGCTGGTGCCGTGATGCTGGTTGATGCCGTCGCGAACCTGCGGCGGCAGGTGATACTGTTTCGCGAGTTCGAGGCCTTCCTTGACGTGCGCGGTGATCGCGATCGTCGAAAGTGTTGGCGCCAGGTTGTCGTGCACGTTTCCTTCCGCCTGGTTTTCCGCGAAATACTGCGGGCGCCTCATCTTGCCGATGTCGTGGTAATACGCGGCGACACGGGCGAGGAGGGCATCGGCGCCGATGGCTTCGGCGGCGGATTCGGCGAGGACGGCAACGCCCAGGCTGTGGTGATAGGTGCCGGGAGCTTCCCACTGGAGGCGCCGCAGCAACTCCCGGTTCATGTCCGACAATTCCAGCAGTCCGATGTGTGTGACCAGGCCGAAGGGACGCTCGAGGATCGCCACCATCAGCCAGAAAAGGAGCGCGGACGCGACGCCGGTTCCCAGCACCCACGCCATCCCGATGAGAATCTCGGTATGGGCGTCGCCGTACAGGAGCCCGAGAACCACCACGAGGAACACGTTGGTGAGGGAGACGGTTGCGGCGACGCGCATGAGGTCATTGCGGTCGCGGATTCGGGAGACGCCGTATATGCCGACCAGCGAGCCGACGAGGGCGACCGCCAGGTAGCGGGCCTCGATCTCCCAGGCGACGCCCGCGGTGACGGCGAGCAGGGTGGAGATAAGGAGCGCGGAGTCGACGTTGATCAGGACGGCTGCCAGCATCGCCGGCAGGGCTATCCAGAGCGTGGCCAGGTAGCCCAACTGGCTGGCGCTGAGAGGCACGCCCAGGAAGGAATAACCGGCTTTCAGGCCCGCGGCGCCGAAGATGACCAGGATGCCGAGAAGGCGGAGCAGGCGGAGATCCTTGTAGATGCGTGGCTCATAGTATCGGAGGAAGAACGACGCCGCGAGAACGACTCCGCCGAGGAAGAGGCAAAGACCGGCGAGGCGGGGTAGATCCAGCCCGGGGTGCTGGAGGCCGAGGGCGTTGTACCGCTCGACGTCCTGCTCGGTAACGATGTCGCCTTTGCGCGTGATGACCTCATCGCGCTGTATAGACACTTCCACCGGCGAGACGGCCCGCATGGCCCGGTCCTGCTCGTTGGCGGTGGCGGTGACGCTGAGGATTCGATTCGGGCGGACGGCGGACTTGGCGACTTCGGAGACGAGGCGGGTGGCCTCCGGGTTCAGGTGGAGCCCGGCGGCGAACTCCTGGGCCATCCGGCGCGCCGAATCGACACTGTCATTGTCGCTGCGAATGTCGGAATCCATGACCTGCGCGACAACTTGCTGGGTGCGGTTCATCAGGTCTTCGAGCGCGGGATCCGACGCCTCGAGCGCGGTTTTCAGCACGGCCGGGCTCAGGTTGACGTTCGCGGGCAGCGCCTGCTGGGCCTCGGCGAGGCGTTTGGACAGCTCAGGGCTGCGCGGGTTTGCCTTCTCGGTGGAGATCACGTTGAAAACCGTACTGACGAGGCGCCCGGCCTCGTTCGCCGCGCGGGGGTCGTTGTCGTACTGCCGCGGCACCCTTCCGGCGGCGGCCTGGCGGGCGCGCTGGGTGGCGATAGCGCTCACATAGGTCCGGCTCCGGCGGGCGCGAATATCGTGCGGTGCGGTGTCGCCGGGTTGAAGTGCGACCTTGTCCGGCACGATGCGCGAGGCGAGCAGGCCGGCGAGGACCGCGGTGAGGACGAGGCCCCACAACAACCGCTGCTCCTGCCTCAGCACCTGCCACAAACTGGGACGGGCCGTGGAACGGCCCGGAAGAGGGATAATCTTCATATAGGACAGGGTACAGGGGGCAGGGTTCAGGATTCAGCCCCGATTGGGCTGAATCCTGAACCCTTAATCCTGTATCCCCATTATTCTAGCGTCGGCGGAGGAAAGCGGGGATGTCCAGCTCGTTGTCGGCGGGCATCGTGCGCGGGGCTTCCTCGGTTTTGCGCGGTTCGGTGGCGACGGCGGCCGGAGCGGGCGCAGCCTGTGGGGCCGGCTGGGCGGCGTAGGCGGGGCTCTGGGCGGCGGCGGCCTGTACGGATGTGGGCACGTAGCTTGGCGTGGTCAGGCGGTTGGAGTACGAAGCGGCGGGCGTCTGGTAGGGTCCGCGGCCGTCAAAGCCCGTGGCGAGCACGGTAATGCGGACCTTGCCGGACAGGCGCTCGTCCAGAACGGTGCCGAACATGACGATGGCGTCGTTCTTGTCCGTGATGCTGTGGATGATCTCGGCGGCTTCGTAGACCTCGTTGAGGGTGAGGTCCGGGCCGGCGGTGATGTTCATCAGAACGCCTCGTGCGCCCTGGATGGCCTGTTCGAGGAGCGGGCTGCTGATGGCGGCGGTGGCGGCGGCGACGGCTCGCTGTTCGCCCTCGGCCTCGCCAATGCCCATCATCGCGCTGCCGGCGTTCTGCATGATGGCCTTCACGTCCGCGAAGTCCACGTTGATGAGGCCGGGGACGGTGATGATGTCCGAGACACCCTGCACGCCCTGGCGGAGGATATCGTCCGCCATGCGGAAGGCGTCCTTGAGCGTGGCGCGCTTCTCGGCGACGGTGAGCAGTTTATCGTTGGGGATGGTGATGATGGTGTCCACGCGGGCCTTGAGTTCATCCACGCCCTGCTCGGAGGTCATCGCGCGGCGCGGGCCTTCGAACGAGAAGGGCTTGGTGACCACCGCGACGCTGATGGCGCCGATTTCCTTGGCGATGTCCGCGATGATGGGCGCGGCGCCGGTGCCGGTTCCGCCACCCATACCGGCGGTGATGAAGACCATGTCCGCGCCTTCGAGGGCCTTGCGGATGTCCTGCTTGCTTTCGTCGGCCGCTTCCCGGCCGACGTCGGCGCTTCCGCCGGCGCCCAATCCGCGGGTGAGGTTTTCGCCCAACTGGATCTTCTTCTGCGCCGCGGAGAGGTTAAGCACCTGGTAGTCGGTGTTCATAGCGATAAACTCGACGCCACCGACGCCGGCTTCCACCATGCGGTTCACCGCGTTGCAACCGCCACCGCCCACGCCCACCACCTTGATGTTGGCAAACTGCTCAGGAACCACTGTTGCTCTCCTCCTCGCGTCCCCATGGCAAACAGCCGTAAGGACAACTTTACTTGGGATATCTTTGATACAGGAAGCGATTGCGCTTCGGCTACACGCTTTATCATTGGCCGATGCAGCGCGAATTTCACTGTATTCTAGCCCATGTGCCGTGTTAAAGGAGGACAGTCCAAGTTTTTGGGCAAATCCTGCCGGTGTACAAGTTTGGGGGACGGCGGATGGCCGGTACCGTGCAGGCAACCGGCGAGACGCCGGCTGTACTGTGGTTCAGGGCGATTCGGCGCGGGGCGTTAAGCGCGTTCCGGCGGCAGGTCTTCTTCGTGGAGTTCGGGCCAGGCGTCGGGGGTTTCGGCGCGGAGGGCGGCGATGGCGGCCATCACGGAGCGGGCGTCCGCATCCAGGTCGGGGCGCTTCTCGTCCGAGCAGAAATACATCGGTTTGCCGAAGGTCACGGTGAAGTGGCTGCGGTGGAACCCCGGGTGGTCGGGGCTGAAAGCTTTGTGCGTTCCGGTGACGAGGGTCGGGATCACCGGCGCGCCGGATTTTCGGGCGATCATGGCCACTCCGGCCTGCGGTGGTTCGAAGACGCCGCGGGTCCTCTTTCCCTCCACGAAGATGAGGAGCGGGCGGCCCTTCTCCAGGACTTCCAGCGAGGCGCGGATGGCGCCGCGCAATCCGGATCTCGGATCAACCGGAAACGCGCCCATAAGGTCGATGATCTGGGCGAAGACAGGGATCTTGAAGAGGTATTTCTTGGCGATCGCCTGCATCGGGCGTTTGAACGGCAGGGCGATGACGATTGGATCGAGGTAGCTCTGGTGATTGGAGGCGATGATGACGGGGCCTTCGGCAGGGACGTTCTCCATTCCGTAGATATGGATGGGGCCCATCGTGCGGGTGACGACGGCGAGAACCCGTTTGCAGAAGTTGTGAACGATGGCTACTTGCATCCGCGCTCCTCGGCGAGGCCGACGATTTTCCGGACGACTTCGTCCGCGGAAAGGCCTCCGGTATCCACTTCCACGGCGTCGGCGGCGAGGGTCAGCGGGGCATCCGCCCGGGTGCAATCGCGCTCGTCGCGCTCGAGAATGTCAGCCAACACTTTATCATAGTCCGCTTCCTTGCCACGGGCAATAAGTTCGGCCGTACGGCGGCGGGCGCGTTCGCCGGCGGGAGCGTTCAGGAAGACCTTGAGCGTGGCGTGCGGCAGGACGACGCTTCCGATATCCCGTCCCTCCATGACCACGTCCGCCGTTTCGGCGATTCGCTTCATCTGCGCTGTGAGGGCCGTTCGGACGCGCGGATCGGCGGAAACGCGGCTCGACCAGTCGCTGATTTCAGGGGCTCGTATGGCGTCTTCAACGTCCTCGCCGTCGAGGATGGTCCGCTGCCCGTCCGGCCCGCGACGGAAGCTGATTACGGCTTTCTCGGTGAGGGCGCCCCATCCGGACTCGGGACACGAGGCCCGGCGGACTTTCAGGGCGATGGCGCGGTACATTGCGCCGGTATCGACGTATGTAAAACCTAGCGCCACGGCAGCGCCCTTCGCCACCGTGCTCTTTCCGGCCCCGGCGGGGCCGTCGATGGCGATCTGGCGAGGGGGGCGGAGTTCCGGGTGCCGGGTGGCGGGTACCGGGGGGCGGGTGCCGGAAGCACTCCTTCGCCCCGTCGCGCCCTCGCCTCCGTCTCCATCCACCGTCGGATCATTCATAGCCGGCCCTTGTCATCGAAAGCACGACCTCGTCGTAATCATCGAGCGCGCCGGCGAGTTGGTCGTGCCGGGCGGCTTCGGCGATATCACCGAGCGCGCGGTAAGCGTCGCCGAGGAGGCAATGGTAGAATGCCTTCCGGGGTTGAAGCCGAATGGCCTCCCGCAGCGTGGGCAGTGCGTCGGCGGCGCGGCCAAGGACGATATACAGCGCGCCCAGGCGTACCTGGTAGTAATCATCGTCCGGCTGGCACGCGACGGCAGCCTGCATCGACCGCACGGCGAGGTCCCATTGTCCCAGATCGCTGTAGAGGCTTCCGAGCCAGAAATGGTAGAACGCGAGGCGCGGTTTGATTTTGATTGCGGCCTCGACCTGGACGACGCATTCGTCCCAGCGCCCCATCTGGCGGTAGATATCCGCGAGTTTGAAGCGGACGTACGGATTGTTGGGGCGGCAGCGCACCGCGCGCTGGTATTGCCCGGCGGCGGCGCGGAGGCGGCCGTGCTGCTTGAAGATGTCGCCGACGCCCAGGAATGACTCCGCGTGCGTTCCGTCGGACTTGAGGGCGGCACGATATGCCTTCAGGGCGCGCTCCGAGTCATCGGACAGGATGTAGGCATCGCCGAGGCGGGTTTGGGCTTCGGCGTCGCGCGCATCCATCCTCACTGCCTGGCGGTAGTGCTTGATGGCCTCGTCCACGAAACCGTCTTCGGCCAGGGCATCGCCCCAGCGCTTGCGGTCGTTGATGTCCGGTTCCCGTTTCTTCTTTGTCTGGTCCTGGTTCACGCGCTAACTTCCTCACCGATATTGTAACACGCCGGGGGAAAAGGAGAGGCGCGGCGGCGGGAGCAAAGGGGTGTGAGGACGGCGCGACGCCGGGGCGTCGTTCGCGGCAGGTTGAATTGCTTGTATGGTTGTGATAAGATTGTGTCGGAGCACGAGGAAGGCCGTGAGGGGGCGCCAAACCCCTTCGTTGGCGCGGTTGACGGAGTGCTTCCGCGTAGCAGGTAAAGCCAACGTGTTGGAAAGGGTCGGGCAGGGGGTTGATCGCCCCCGTTGGCCGGCCTTTTCCGCGTTTGAGGGCTGAGGGGCAAGGGCTGAGGGCTGAAGGGCAAGGGCTGAGGGCTGAGGGGCAAGGGCTGAGGGCTGAGGGGCAAGGGCTGAGGGCTGAGGGGCAAGGGCTGAGGGCTGAGGGCGGAGGGCTGAGAATTGAGTATTGAGAATATAGAATTGAGACCCTGGCTCCTGGACCCTATTCCCTAACCCCAACCCCTACCACCTGATCAACTTGGTCAGGCGGCCGTCCGGGATGAACTCGACGACGTACATGTCTCCGCGGGAATCCACGCAGGCCGCGTGCGGCGTGAGGAAATGTCCATCGTGTCGCTCGGCGTGGGGAATGTCGGGCCAGTTGGGGTGGTCCCATGCGCCGGGTGTGTCACCGAGGTGGGTTATCAGGCGATTGCGCTCATCGAAGATGCTGACGCGGGCGTGGAGGTCCGGGACGATCATCTCGCCGCCATCCTGGTAGAAGCAGCAGGGGAATCGCAATTCGTCCGTGATGACACTGTGGTAGCCGCCATCGAGGCCGAAAACCTGGATGCGGTTGTTGCCGCGATCAGCGACCATCAGCAGGGGCTCGGGCCCCCTCGTGTCTACCCAGCCACCGTGCGGGCACTGCATCTTGCCGGCGGCACCGGCGCTGCCGTCCCAACTCCGAATGTAGCGGGCATCATGGGTATACTGGTGGACCCAACCCTGACCGTACCCGTCGAAGACGTAGACATCGCCGTTGGGGGCCACGCACGCATCGGTCGGGAAGAACATATCGGGCGTTTGGTAGACCTCCGGCAGAGGCGGCGCGGTGATGGTCCAGACGACTTCGCCGTTCAGGGTGGTCTTGAAAACGGCGCTGAGCTCGTAGTCGCAGAGGATCAGGAACTCATCGTCCCCCTCAGGGGTGAGGAAGAGACCATGGGCGCCTTTGGCGAACTGTTCGCCCCAGGAGCGCATGAAGCGACCCTCGCGATCGAACACGCACATCGCATCCTTGCTCTGGTTGAAGACGTAGACGTTGTCCTGCCTGTCGGTCACCACGCCGTGGGTGAATCCTAAGGCGACACCGTCCGGCAGTTTCGCCCACGCGCCGTCCCACTCGTACCGGTGCGATCCCTCTCCAATAACCATGCCTTGCCTCCCAGTGATCCCGGAATTCTCACCGCAGGGGCACGGAGATGGGTGACAGGTGTCGGGTGATGGGTGCCGGGGTGAGCAGTCCGGTTGCGGTTCTAACGGGAGGTAAAACCGTGGGTAGGTGAGATGGTTCCGCGCGAAGCAGTCTCAACGGAACTTGCCGCCGTGATCGGTGACCATTTGCCGGATGAAAGCCTTGGCCTCCTCGTCCATCGGGGCGGCGGGCAGCGTGAAATAGTTGTCTCTCCCGATGAAGATAAGCCATACGTCCGGGAAGGACCAGACGTGCTCGATGGAGGTCCATGGGAGTTCGGCTGCGCCGCTAGCGGCACGCACCGCGATATAGTCGTCGATGATCTGTACGTACGCCTCGGGCGAGCCCATCTTGCGAAGCTTCTCGGTTGCGCCGGAGAGATACACGTGGTATCGTAGGACCGGAATCACTGTGTTGATGCCAAACAGCGCCGTCAATATCACTGTCGATGTTGAACGGTCGCCAGTAATAATCGCGTAGGTTACGAAGGTGGCGGTCAGTACTGAGCCGATGAGGAGGTCGCGCGCGCCACCTCTGCGTCGCCAGAAGTGTCCGGTTGCGGAACGTACCAGTTGAGGCGAGTATGTGACACAAAACGTGCGATCCATATGGGCGGCCCTTCCGTTGGATTGTGGGCGCGGTAGGGAAGAGCGTAGCAAGTGAACAGGAGCAGGGCGACCAACGCTACGCCAAGACTTCTGGAGGATGCCGTCCCGGGTGCAAGTAAGGCAGGGCCGCCCGAGAGGCGCGCGCTTCGCAGCGTTGATTCGTCGGGCGGGGCGGGATAGAATGAATTATGGGCGGCGCCTGGCCGTCCTCGGTCTCCTACGAGGGCACCCCATGACCCGAAGAGTTCTCGTTCTTCACGGCCCGAACCTCAACCGGCTCGGGCAGCGCGAGACGGCAATATACGGCACGGAAACGCTTGACACCATCAACGAGCGTATCTCCGCTCTCGCGCATGAGCTGGAATGTGATGTCCGCTTCTACCAGTCCAATTCGGAAGGAGCGCTCATAGACGCAATCCAGGGCGCCATCGGCTGGATGGATGCACTTATCATCAACGCCGGCGCGTACACCCATTATTCCTACGCCCTGCGCGACGCCATCGCGGATGCGCGTGTTCCGACGATCGAGGTGCATCTCTCCAACATCCAGGCCCGCGAGGCATTCCGGCACGAATCCGTGATTTCCCCCGTGGCGACCGGACTCATCTGCGGCCTCGGCTCGGACTCCTATCTGCTCGCGCTCAGGGCCGTTCGCTCCATCATTGACACGCAATAGGCCCCTTTCCCGTCTCCCGAATACCGAAATATGAACACAAGACTCAACGCGCTCCGCGCGAAATTCGATAGCGCCGGCATTGACGCCCTCTACGTTTCCAACATCGTGAACGTTCGGTATCTCACCGGCTTCACGGGCAGTACCGCCATGCTCTTCGTTACCCGTGACAACGCCTTCACCTACGTGGATTCCCGGTACTGGCTGCAAGCCGAATCCCAGGTAACCGGGGCCGAGGTTGTCCGATGCGGAGTCGCTGTTACGAACGAGGCGCTGGAATCGGTCGCCGCCCTCCCCGTTGAGCGGCTGGGATATGAAGCCGGCAACCTCACGGTGTCCGCGCTCGACAAGCTTTCCGCCAAACTGCCCGACATGCAGCTCGTGAAGACCGACGGCCTGGTGGAAGGCCTGCGCCTCGTGAAGGACGCTTCGGAGGTGGCCGCCGTCCAGGCCGCTTGCGCTCTCACCGATGCCCTCTTTGAAGAAATCCTTGGCTTCATCAAACCCGGCGTCCGCGAGGTAGATATCGCCCTGGAACTCGAGTACCGTATGCGGAAGCGCGGCGCTCAGGAGGTGGGCTTCGCCAGCATCATCGCGAGCGGAGCGAACGGCGCCAAACCGCACGCCGGCGCGTCGGACAAGGCGGTCGAAAGCGGGGACTTGCTCACCATGGATTTCGGCGCGCGCCTCAACGGGTACAACTCGGACATCACGCGGACGGTCGCCGTCGGCGCCATTTCGGACGAACAGCGCGCCGTCTACGGCGTGGTCCTGAAGGCGCAGGAAACGGCGGTCGCGGCCCTGCGCCCGGGCGTCAGCTGCGTGGAGGCGGACAAGGTCGCCCGGGACATCATCGCCGAAGCCGGCTACGGGGAGAACTTCGGGCACGGTCTGGGCCATTCCCTGGGCCTTGACGTGCACGATGGCGCCCGCCTTTCGCCGCTGGCGGACCCGGAGTCCGTCGTCCAGGCCGGCGAGATCTGGACCATCGAGCCGGGCATCTACATCCCCGGCTGGTGCGGAGTGCGCATCGAAGACGACGTGCTCGTTACCGAGGATGGCCCGGTTCTCCTCACCCATGCGCCCAAAGGACTGATCGTTCTCTAGAGGGCTCTCGGATCGGCCGCGGAGGGCATGGGGGGGCCGGAGTCAGGCGTGATCACGGGTTCGCCATCCAACCGCCCGGATTCAGCCGACGGCCTCCGCAGCCTCCGGCCTCCGGGCTGTACAATGGAGAGTGATGCGTTCTTTCACCTCTATAGTCTTCCTGGCGGCGGTTTTGCCCTTGCGGGCGGCCGCGCCTCCCAACCCGATACCGGGCGCGAGCGTCGCCACCGCGCGCCTAGCGAACGGGGCAACGCTGGTCCTGCGGAGCGTCCCGGCCGCGCCGGTGACGGTCGTGGACCTATGGGTTCGCGCGGGAGCGTCGGACGACCGGGGTTCCGGCGCTGCGCACGCGCTGGAACATATGGCTTTCAAGGGTGCGAAGGACACTCCGGGGGAGCGTATCGACGCGGCGATCGAAGAGACCGGCGGCATCGTCTCCGCCGCGACCCTGCCGGATGCCACGCATTATTGGGCCTCCGTTTCGCCGGAGGGGGCGGTGCAGGTGATCCAGACACTCCCCCGCATCCTGCATGAACCGGCTCTGGACACGGAGGTCTGGGAGCGCGAGCGCAAGGTGATTCTGGAAGAGATCGACCGGGCGGGCGCGGATGCCGAAGCCGAAGCACGTCACGCGCTCGCCGCGAAGCTGTACGGGCCGTTCGCATCCCCGGCGTCCGGCACAGCAGACGCCATCCGCGCCCTCACGCCGGAGGCTATCCGTTCATTCCACCGGCGCTGCTATCGCCCGGACAGGATCGTGATGGTGGTAACCGGCAGATTCGACATTGAACGCATCCAGAAGGCAGCGAGGGATGCGCTGACGGCGCTTCCCGCCGCTTCGGGCATCTCCGGCGCGCCGGTGGACGCCGTTCCCGCTCCCATCGCCCGCACCGCCAACGACCGGATCAGCCGGCAGGGGACGGTCGCCATTGGCATGGGGTTCGCCATCCCGGGCGACGGCGGCCCGGCGCTGGATATCGCCTGCACATTGCTGCGAACGCGATTGCTGGAATCGCTGTCGGGCATCGCAGGCGACGTTCAGGTGGTACACCCCTGGCAGCGGGCGCAGTTGATCACCGTTGTGGTGACCGGCCCGGAGGTGAATGCCGACCGCATCGAATCGACGATGAAGACCGCCATCGCCGCGCTTGGGACCGGGATTACAGACGCGGACCTCAAGGCCGCCGTGCGCAAGCGCCAGTGGACGTGGTGGATCGACAACGAATCGCCCACTGCCCAGGCCCGCACTCTAGGACTTGCAGTCACGCTGGGCGACCTCGATGCCGCCACCCTCGCCACGACGAGGCTCAGCCTCCTCACCGCGGACGATGTCAGGACCGCTGCGAACCTCGCATTTCGTCCGGTAACCGGCCCCTGACCCGCAATACCCACCCCTGGCGCCGCCCCAAGTACAACCCCTGCGCACGGCACTTGAACCGGGTATTTGGGGCCTGCAACATTAACACCTCACAACACCTTTTCTTTGCCTTAAAGGCGGTTATAATTCCCCTATTGCGCCTACATCTTGTGTTGGCGCGAACCGATACCCACTATATCTTGTGTTTTGGCCCGTCTTTAACACAGGTGGGTTTGCACTCATTCACCCGACTATTATTTGGAAATGCGCGGCCTGAACCGGCTTTATAACCGGCCGCGCACCGAAGGAGCTTGTTATGCTGGACACATCAAGAGACACCGAAACCGGCGACAGCATGTTGCTTGGCGCTCCGCCCGCCCGAAAGCCGCGCGCCCGGAAGCCTGCTGCCCGCCGTGGAATAACGGTCCGACGCTTCTTTACGGAGCCGGACACCCATCCTTTCGACGAACTCGAATGGGAGGTGCGGTCCGCCGCCATAACGGATGAGACCGGCCAGGTCATCTTCGAGCAGAAGGATGTCGAGATGCCGATGGGGTGGTCCCAACTGGCCACGAATGTCGTCGTCTCGAAGTATTTCAAGGGCCCGATCGGCACGCCGGAGCGGGAGCGCAGCCTGAAGCAGTTGATCCGGCGTGTGGCCGGCACGATCACGCGATGGGGCACCGAGCAAAACTATTTCGCGCAGGTCGATGACGCGGAGGCATTTGAGACCGAACTGACGCATCTGCTGGTGAACCAGTACGCCGCATTCAACAGCCCGGTCTGGTTCAACGTGGGCGTCGAGGAGCACCCTCAGTGCAGCGCGTGCTTCATCCAGAGCGTGAAAGATGATATGGGAAGCATCATGGACCTCGCGAAGAACGAGGTGATGCTGTTCAAGTACGGGTCCGGCACCGGATCCAACCTCAGCTCGCTGCGGTCGAGCAAGGAGCACCTGGTCGGCGGCGGCACCGCCAGCGGCCCCGTGTCGTTCATGCGCGGCTACGACAGTTTCGCGGGCGTCATCAAATCCGGCGGCAAGACGCGCCGCGCAGCGAAGATGGTCATCCTCAACGTCGATCACCCCGATATCGAGGAGTTCATCAAGTGCAAGGCCGAGGAAGAGAAGAAGGCCTGGGCGCTCATTGACGCCGGCTACGACGGCGGATTCAACGTGCCCGGCGGGGCCTATGACAGCGTCCAGTTCCAGAATGCCAACAACAGCGTACGCGCCTCGGACGAGTTCATGCGCGCCGTGGAAACGGACGGGCCGTGGACAACGCACTACGTGACCAACGGCGAACCGAACGGCACATTCCGCGCGAGGGAACTGATGGGCAAAATCGCCGATGCCGCCTGGATCTGCGGCGATCCCGGCATCCAGTTCGACACCGTGATCAACGACTGGCACACCTGCCCGAACACGGACCGCATCCACGCGTCCAACCCGTGCTCCGAGTACATGTTCCTGAACGACAGCGCCTGCAACCTCGCCAGCCTCAACCTGATGAAATTCCGCGACGACGACGGCCTGTTCGACGTGGAAGCCTTCTGCCACGCGGTCAGCATCCTGATCCTCGCGCAGGAGATCATCGTCGATGAAGCCAGCTATCCCACGCCGGCCATCGGGAAGAACAGCTCCGATTACCGGCCGCTGGGCCTCGGCTACGCTAACCTGGGCGCCCTGTTGATGGCGCGCGGCGTTCCATACGACAGCGAGACGGGCCGCGCCGTCTGCGGCGCCATCACGGCCCTGATGACCGGCCAGGCGTATAAAACCAGCGCGCAGATCGCGGCCCACACTGGTCCGTTCGTCGGCTTCGAGGCGAACCGCGAGCCCTGCCTCCGAGTCATCAAAAAGCACGGTGACGCCGTCAACACCATCGACCCGAAGAAATGCTCCGAGGACCTCCTGGAGGCGGCCCGCGAAGTCTGGGCCGACGCCTATGCCCTCGCCTGCGAACACGGCGTCCGCAACGCGCAGGTGACCGTCCTCGCGCCTACCGGCACCATCGCGTTCTTCATGGACTGCGATACGACCGGCATCGAGCCGGACATCGCGCTGGTGAAATACAAGAAGCTCGTCGGCGGCGGGCTGCTGAAGATCGTCAATCAGACCGTTCCCGAGGCCCTGAAGCACCTGGGATATGACGGCGACACGGTGTCCGCCATCATCGACTACATCGACCAGAACGACACCATCGAAGGCGCGCCCGGCCTCAACGACGAGCACCTGCCGGTTTTCGATTGCGCCTTCAAGCCCGCCAACGGCTTGCGAAGTATCCACTATATGGGCCACGTCCGCATGATGGCGGCGGCGCAGCCGTTCATCAGCGGCGCCATCTCCAAGACCGTCAACATGCCCAACACAGCGACGGCGGAGGAGATCGCCCACACGTATATGGAAGCCTGGAAACTGGGGTTGAAATCCATCGCCATCTATCGCGACGGCTGCAAGCGCACCCAGCCCCTGAACACTTCGAGGGATGAGAATCGAGAATTGAGAATTGAGGGCGGATCTCAAGGCTCAAATCTCAATTCTCAAGTCTTGGTGGAGGCCCGTCCGCAGCGGCGCCGCCTGGCGGACGAGCGTATGAGCGTCACCCATAAGTTCAGCGTGGCCGGCCACGAGGGATACATCACTGTCGGCCTCTACGAAGACGGCCTTCCGGGAGAGGTGTTCATCACCATCAGCAAGGAAGGCAGCGTGGTGAGCGGCATGATGGACGCCTTCGCGACCGCCATCAGCCTCAATCTGCAATACGGCGTGCCGCTGGACGTTCTGGTGAAGAAATACAGCCACATGCGCTTCGAGCCCAGCGGCTTCACCGGCAACAAACAGATCCCGATCGCGAAGAGCATCGTGGACTATATCTTCCGCTGGATGGCGCTGAAATTCCTTCCCGACACGGAGCAGCCCCGCCTCCCGCTGGAGATGGAGCCCGCGAAACCGGCGGCTTCCGCGGCGAAGTCCAACGGCAACGGCGGGGGCACAGGCCTCACCAAGCCCGTGACCCTGGCGGACCAGGAGAATCTGGTGTACCAGACCCAGACCGACGCGCCGCCGTGCCCGGACTGCGGCAGCATCATGGTCAGAAGCGGCGCGTGCTACCGTTGCATCAACTGCGGGGGCACGAGCGGGTGCAGCTAGCGGACAGCGGCCAGGTTTCCTCCGGGCGACTGAAGTCACGGCAACACGAGCACAAAGTGCCCCTTCGGGCACTCGGCAGTCGGCGGAGGCCGACTTCGTGCAGTCGTAGCCGTGGCTTCAGCCGCCCGGACCGTGGAGGCACTCGTCGTGCGAGAACCGTACACTCAGCTCTACGTCCACCTCATGTGGGCTACATGGGATAGACTTCCGCTCCTCACGCCGGAACGCCAGAAGGCGGCGTTCGCGTGCATCCACGCCGAATGCACACAGATGCGCGCGGAAGTGCTCGCCGTAGGCGGTGTCGAAGACCACGTCCATCTTCTCGTTCGGGTGCCAGCCACGATAACCGTCGCGTCGCTGGTCCGGCAGGTTAAGGGTGCCTCGTCACACCTGCTCACCCATCAGATACCTGGCGCCGACGGGTTCAAATGGCAAGGAGCCTATGGAGCATTCACGGTCAGCCATCGCGACGTACCGATAGTCAAAGATTACGTCCGTGGACAGGCACAACACCACGGCGATGGATCGATACTGTCGTAGTTCGAGCCTCTGTGACGGCATCACGGCGACCATGATCCGAGTGCCCGAAGGGGCACTTTGTGCAGTCATTGCCGTGCCTTCAGTCGCAGGGCACTCGCGCCGCCTTGATTCGCCTTAGCGGTGGGCGATCCGCAGGGCGCCAGTGTCCGCCAGGACAGAGTCGGCTCCCGGCGCCGGGCCCGGCACGTAGCCCATAATCGCCTTGTCCGGAATCGGGCCGAAATCGCGGCTGTCCATCGAGCTGTTCACGTTGTCTCCAACCACGAAGACGCAGCGCGGCGGGACGCGCACCGCCACCAACCGACCTATGTCCGGCCGATCGCGGAGCATCTCGGCGATGCGTTGCGGCGGGCCGAGCGATTCGGGGAGCGACGCCGTTCCGTCCGATGATCTCACGATCTGAACGGTCTTACCGGCCGTGGCGTAAACGCGTTTGACGTAGAGATCGCTGCCGCGGCGGAAGACGACGATATCGTCCTTGCGCACGGTGTTCCAGCGGTAGTACTGGCGGTCCATCAGGACGAATTGGCCGTCCTGCAGCGCAGGCAGCATCGATTTGCCCTGAACCACCACCGGCTGAAAGAAGACGCTGAAAGCGACGAGCGCGACAAAGACGAATGTAAACACCGCCAGACGCGGAATGCGTGTGCGGTTGTGCCTCTCATGTATTTGCCAACTGGTTGTGTCCAAGGAGCGACCTCCCGGTTCGTATTCATCTTCATGCAGTCGTAGTTTTGTATTAGACGTATACCGCATACCGGGTGTTACTAACTAAAAATCCGGGAGGCGATGAGCGGACAAGCGTGGAAAATTATGATTTCTGCGTCGATTATGGCTCGATCGAGGCGAAAGCCGTGGGCAGGAGGCGGTGCGGCAGCGCGGCGATCGCTTCCCGGGTGGACACAACCTTGCCGACGATGGAATCGACCGCGACCGGCCCGAATTGACGGCTGTCCACCGAACAAGTGCGGTTGTCGCCAACCACAAATACCCTGTCGCGCGGCACAACGATCCGTGAAATGTGGACCATGTAGGGCTTAAGCTTCGCGAACCGCAGGATTCGATTTGCCGGGAAGGCATCGTCACCGAGGAAACCGGTGGCGCCATTGGCGAAGTTCAGCACGCGGATGGCATCGCCCGGCAGCGCATAGACGCGCTTGATGAACAACTCCCGGCCGTGGTGGAAGACCACGACGTCACCGCGCTTGAGGCTCGTCACCCCAGTGGACCGCCGGTCCATCAAGGCGACCTGGCCGTCGTGCAAAGCCGGCTGCATGGATGCGCCGGAAACCACTACCGGCCGGAACATCGAGCCCATCAGGGCGAGGGCCAGAACTATAACATAAGTGCAAATCCGGAAACTGCTTTTCCACATCATCCCCTCTTTACCTCCGACCGGCATTACGGGCGGGAGGGGGCGAAGGTTTCGGTCTCAGGCGCCCAGATAGGCGGCTTTCACCTCGGGGCTGGCGGCAATTTCGGGGGCAGGGCCGTGAAGGATGATGCGGCCGGTCTCCATCACGTAGGCGCGGTGAGCGATGTGGAGCGCCTGGTTGGCGTTCTGTTCCACGAGGAGAATGCTGACGCCGTTCGCGTTGATCTCGGTGATGATGTGGAAGATATCGCGAACGAGGAACGGCGCGAGGCCGAGCGAGGGCTCGTCGAGGAGAAGGAGTTTCGGCCGGGCCATCACGGCGCGGGCGATGGCCAGCATCTGCTGCTCGCCGCCGCTGAGCGTGCCGCCTGACTGGTGGAGCCGCTCGCGGAGGCGCGGGAAGAGGTCGAGCATGCGGTCGCGATCCTGCGCGACAGCCTGGTGATCGCGGCGGGCGTAAGCTCCCAGGGAGATGTTTTCCGCCACGGTCATCTCGGAGAAGATGCGGCGGCCTTCCGGGGCGTGCGCGATGCCGGCGGCGACGATCCGTTCCGCAGGCATTCGGTTCAGCGATTTGCCGGCGAAGGTAATCGTCCCGGACGCCGGGCGCTCCAGCCCGGAGACAGCCCGCAGGGTGGTCGTTTTCCCGGCGCCGTTGGCGCCGATCAGGGTGACGATTTCGCCCTCTTCCACGTTCAGTGAGACGTCCTGAAGGGCGCGGATGCCGCCGTAGAAGACGCTGATATTGTCCACTTGCAGCATCATTCGCCGTCTTCTCCCAGGTAGGCGGCGACGACTTTGGGATCGCTTCGGATGGCCTCCGGCTTTCCGTGGGCGATGACCTCGCCGTAATCCAGAACGTAGATGCGCTCGCAGATACCCATCACCAGCCGCATATCGTGTTCGATGAGGAGAATCGTGACGCCGAATTCGCCGATGACGTATCGGATGAAATGCATCAGGTCATCGGTTTCGGAGGGGTTGAGGCCGGCGGCGGGCTCGTCGAGCAGGAGCAGTTTCGGCTCCGTGGCGAGGGCGCGGGCGATCTCGAGGCGGCGCTGCTTGCCGTAGGGCAGGTTGCGGGCCTTCTCGTTCTCCCAAGGGTCGAGTTTCAGCACATACAGCAGATGCCGGGCGCGTTCCGTGAGCACCGTGTCGCGGGCGGCAACCGCCGGCGTGTGCAGCATCGCGCCGGCCATGCCCACCGGGTGATGGAGCGCGGCGGCGATACGCACGTTGTCCAGAGCGGTCAATTCGGGGAAGAGGCGGATGTTCTGAAACGTGCGGGCGATACCCAGCGCGGCGATCTCGCTGGGCTTGCGGCCGACAAGCGAGGTCTTTCCCAACCGAATGTCACCCGAGGTAGGGCGATAGACGCCGGTGATGAGGTTGAAGACGGTCGTCTTCCCCGCTCCGTTGGGCCCGATCATGCCCACGAGTTCGCGCGGCTGGATAGCCACGTCGAGGTCCTTGACCGCCGTGAGGCCGCCGAATTGCTTTGTGCAGTTGTCGATTTCGAAAAACATGGGCGGTGCGGGTCAGGCGTCGGGAGCCGGCGGGCGGCGGCGGAGCCTCGACAACGTGAGTTCGCGCGTGCCGAAGATGCCCTGCGGCCGGACGAGCATCAGGATGATGAGCGCCAGCGAATAGACGATCATCCGATAGTCCTGCATGAAGCGGAGAAACTCCGGGAGGAGCGTGATCAGGAAGGCGGTCAGCACGGCGCCGGTGATGCTTCCAAGGCCCCCGAGCACGACCATCAGCACGAGTTCGATGGATTTCAGGAAGCCGATGCCCTCCGCGGAAGGGACGGCGTAACGCGCATAAACGCCGGCGAGCACCCCTGCGAAACCGGCGAACATCGCGGACACGGCGAAAGCCATCACCTTTGTCTTGTAGGTGTTGATTCCGACGGCTTCGGCGGCGACCTCGTCCTCACGCACCGCCAGGAAGGCGCGACCGGGACCGCTGAGCACGAGGTTGCGAGAGACCACAACGGAGGCCATGGAGAAGGCGCATACCCAGAAGAACATCGCGGGCTTGGGAGGGATGATCTCTGTATGGGTCAACTGGAGGCCCAACGCAGCGCCCAGGGCGTCGATGTTGCGGATGATCACGCGGAGAATCTCGCCGAAACCGAGCGTCACGATGGCCAGATAGTCGCCGCGCAGGCGCAGGGAAGGCAGGCCAACCATCAGGCCGCCGATGGCGGCAAAGAGACCGCCGAGCGCCAGGAGCGCCAACAGGACCACCACCTGGCGGACGCCGGGAGGGCCGGCCAGGTGCGCGTAGAGCCAGGGGCCGCCATGGTCTGAGAAATAGATTCCCGTGTACATCCCGATCGCCAGGAATCCGGCGTGGCCGAGGCTGAACTGCCCGGTGAACCCATTGACCATGTTCAGGCTGGTCGCGAGGATGACGTTGATGCCGATGAGGATACCCAGGTGGTAGTACGTCTCGTCGAACGGCACCGGGCTCTGCGTGGTTTGCAGGTACGCGATGGCTGCCGCGACCGCCAGGAACACAGCTCCGATGATGACGGCGGGAGTGAGGCGCATCGGGCTAGACCTTTTCCACCATGCCGCGTCCCAGGAGGCCGGACGGGCGGAAGATGAGGATCGCGATCAGGAGCCCGAACGCGATGGCATCCCGATAGGACGACGCGCCGTATCCCGAGATGAGCTCCTCGGCCAATCCGAGGATGATGCCGCCCATCAGCGCGCCCGGCAGGCTGCCGATCCCGCCGATCACCGCGGCGACGAACGCCTTGAGGCCGAGCATCAGGCCCATGGTCGGTGTGATTTTTGGGTTCACTGACACGTACAGGATGGCGGCCGCGGCGGCCAGAGCGGAGCCCAGGGCGAAGGTGAAGGCGATGATCCGGTCTACGGAGATGCCCATGAGCGCGGCGGCGTCCTTGTCCTGTGAGACGGCCCGCATGGCGCGGCCCACGCGCGTTCGCTTCACGATGAACTCCAGTGCGAGGGCCAGGAGGAGCGCGGTACCGACGACTATGTAGGGGCGCAGCGCGGCGTTGGGGATCAGATCGGGAAAGGACCGCGGGTTGGCCGTCCAGAGCTTCTGGGCGCCGTTTTCAAGGAAAAGCGAGATGCCGATCGCCGTGATGAGGGCGGTCAAACGGGGCGCCGTTCTCAGGGGCCGATAAGCAAGCCGCTCGATCAGGAGTCCGAGGATGACGCAGGCGGCGACGGCCGCGAGGACGATGACCGCGATCTTCAGGGGGCTGGGATCGGCATCCGCTCCGACGGCCAGTCCCGCGAAAAGCCCCGCATAGGCGCCGACCATGAAGACGTCGCCGTGGGCGAAGTTGATCAGCTTCAATACGCCATAGACCATCGTGTAGCCCAGCGCGATGAGCGCGTAAAGGCTTCCGATCATCACGCCGTCTATCAGATGGCTGGGAAGGTTTTGCATTTCGATGGGAGTCGGGATATGGCGGGGGACCTAACCCCCCGGCTCCCTTCCCTCATTCGCTCGCTGCGCTCGCAGGGAAGGGGGGCTCGAGGGCGTACGAAGCCGTTAGGCCCCAACCCGTAACCTCTCTTCTATGGCTTGACTGTCGTGACGTAGACGAACTTGTCTCCCTTGATCTGGAGGACGACGGCGGGCTTCACCGCGTTGTGGTTGCCGTCCATGCTGATCTTGCCCGTGACTCCCGGGAAATCCTTGACGGCGGCCAGAGCGGCGATGACCTTGGAGGACTCGGTGGTGCCGGCGGTCTTCACGGCTGCGGCGTAGATGTTCATCGCGTCATAGCCCAGGGCGGCGAGGGCGTTCGGGCCTACCTTGTACTTCGCCTTGAAATCCGATACGAACTTTGTGATCACGGGGCCACCCTGCGCCTCGGAGTAGTGGTTGCTGAAATAGCAGCCTTCCAGGGCGGTTCCGGCGTTGGTGATGAGGTTGGACGAGTCCCAGCCGTCGCCACCGGCGAGGGGAACGGTGATGCCGGCCTCGCGCGCCTGCTTGGCGATCAGGCTCACTTCGGAGTAGTAGCCGGGCACGTAAATGATGTCCGGCTTTGTGCCGGCGATATCGGTGAGCTGCGCGCGGAAATTGTCGTCGCCTTCCGAGTACGCCTGGTCCACGGTAACGGTCCCGCCGAGGCGCTTGAACTCCTGCACGAAATAGTCCGCCAGGCCGACGCTGTAGGCATTGCTCTTATCGCGCAGGATGGCGGCCTTTTTTGCCTTGAGGTTGTTGGTGGCGAAACGGGCCATCACGGTGCCCTGGAAAGGGTCGATGAAGCAGACGCGGAAGATGTAATCCGCCGCTTTGCCGTTGCGCAGGGTGACCTCCGGGTTGGTGGAGGACGGCGTGATCATCGGGACCTTGTTGTCCTCACAGATGGGCGCGGCGCGCAGGCTGAGGCTGCTGGCCACCTCGCCGAGAACGAGATCGACCTTGTCCGAGGTCACAAATCGCGTGACGATGGTGGCAACCTGGTCGGCATTGCCCTGATCGTCCTGCGCGATGACGCGGACCTTCTTGCCGAGGATGCCGCCGGATTCGTTGAGCTGGTCGGCGGCGAGCTGGACCCCGCGGTCGGTGGTGATCCCGAAGTCCGCCTTGCTTCCGGTGAGGGAACCGTATTCGCCAACCAGAACATCGCCGCGCTGCGACGCGGAGCCCGACGGGCCGGCGTTCTTGTTGCAGCCGGCCAGGAGCGCCAGCGCCAGCGCGCCGAACCCCACGTAGAATATGTTCCTTGCGTTCAAAGTCATCCTTCGTTTCTCCGAGTGTGGCTTAGGGGCTGGCCCGGCGCCCCTAAGCGGCCAGCGCTTCCTTAACAGTGGGGAATATCGGGAACACCTTGTTGAGGCTGGTGATCTCGAACACCTTCAGTATCTGCGGGTTGCTGCATACGACGCGCATGGTACCGCCGTGTTCGCTGACGCGTTTGAGGCCGCCTACCAGCGAGCCGAGGCCCGTGCTGTCTATGTACTCGACCGCGGTCATATCGATGATAATGCGGTTGTCGCCGGCCTCGACGTGTTCGACGAGGGCGCTGCGCAGTTGACCGCAGTTGTATGTATCAAGTTCGCCTTCCAGGTGAAGCACCAGCACATCGCCTACCGATTCCTGGGTAATCTCAAGGTCCATCCGTGCACCTCCCATCCCGAGCGGGCATGTAGAGCGGCGCCGGGCTGTGCTTTGGACACGAGGGAGTCCGCTCGGCGCTCCAAGCGTATTGTTAGGATAATAGCCCAACGCTGCGCGCGTGTACAAACCGGGGGGATGGAGCGAGGGGGTGAAGGGGCGAGCCGAAGCGGGCAATGCAAATTGAAAAATGCAAAATGCAAATATCAGATTGGCCGGACCCCCTCGCCCGCATCAGGGTGGCGAAGGGGGCGAGGGCGCCGCCGAAGCCCCCCTACCCCCCAATTCTGTCCGATGTCAAGAGATCCTTTACAGTTTCTGACAACAGATGGTTTACACCCGGGCCTCAGCGAGAGCGGCGATGCGGACGTTTGCGAAATAGATTGCATCATCGTGTAGTTCAGGGCGAATCTCCACCCATTCGTGGA